>JABXGU010000747.1 GCA_016550415.1 archaeon
CTACACGGATTCGTCGGGTCCACTTACGAATTGCTTTATACCGAAATGAACGCGCTCCTGACGCATTCGCTGCAATAGCCCCCCCTAGATGAGCGGTCATTTCAGTAGGGTCTGGGGGGAAAAAGTACGTCTCAGATTCACTAAGGAATTTTTCAAGTGCCGCTTGCTCTTCAGCTGTTCCTCTTTCCTTTAGTGCATTGAGTTGTTTTTTCCGAATGGCGATGTTGAGGGCTTCAAGCGTAATTCCTGGTTTGGCACGCACATACCAGCGGTTTTCATCTTTATCAAAACCTATGCCACAGAGTGTATCCATCTGTTCTAATGTTAGAAGTATCCCTCCTTGTGGAACCGCCCCACCAGTTAATCCTGTGCGTCCTGCTGAAATCGTCAGTGGTGTTTTCGACTCATATGCCATTTTCACAACAGCAACGACATCAGCTTCTGATCTGGCATAGTAAATCCGTTCTGCAAAGCCATCTCCAAACCGAGCCTCGTCAGTGAGGTAATCGCTACAAGTTTCGCAAATTGCCTCCTCGCCTTCCACCACTCGAATCTGAGATAGCTTTGAAGGAGTAATGGGTTCGGCTTTGATTTTGTTGGTTTGCATTTACTGCACCATTGAATCCAGGTTAATTCGAAGACTTCAACTGGTACACAGCCAAATATCTTGTGCTTAGACTTCAACAGTTTCTCTTCTTAGGAATCGGGTTTTAATGGGAATCATCAGTTTAGGCTGTTGAGCTAATGGTGTGGTGGCAATTTGCCATATTTTCCACCAAAGCCATGCGGTAAGGCATACTAGTCCAAAGATAACGATTCCAAAAATGAAACCAAGGACTGCAGTGAGGTAAACGGGTCCGGCCATTATCAAGCTTATGCTTAGAAAAATGAGGAATGAGAAAGCTGGAATGAAGAGAATTATTGAAATCATGTAGTATCGTTTTACCCGGCGTTGTGCGCAGTGTTGGCAGGCAACCCCATCAAATCCAAACATACCCGGGGAGATGCCCCAAAATTTCTGTTGTATACGTACGAGCTCTTGTGGACAACTGAGTGCTCCACAAATGGCGCACCAATCATAAGCAGGTTGGTCTGGGTGCATTTTACAGGAGCTATCTTCTGGAAAGGGGTCGTTGTGAATGGATTGTGAGTCGTAGAGTAGCAGTATTGCACCAATAACAAAGTATATTCCAAATCCAATCACGAAAAAGAATGATGTGAATGCTAGATATGGTAATATTAGATAGCTTGGAATAAGGAAAAAATTTTGGATTCCAATTATGGTAAAAAGAAATCCGATTATTATCCACATTATTGCCAAGATTTGATATGGTTTGTTTGTGCTGAGGACCCATACTGTTGGAGTATCTTCACTCCGAGTTTCCCTCATTTGATATATCCTCCGTGTTTATAATAAAAGTTCCAGAATAAAAAGCCATGGAATCAATTCTCTTTTATTCAATATCAATTGCTTAGGTTACTCAACTGAGCTACACCTAAAAGATAGAAATCTAAC
>JABXGU010000748.1 GCA_016550415.1 archaeon
GGTAAGCTGACAGCAGGTTTTTCCATGGTTTTCTCTCAGTTCCTAATTTTCATTGGACTATTAATCGTTGTTACTGGAGCAGTTGTTGTTTCCTTCATGGTTTTTGTCATGATGTCTCAACGGGTCAAGGATGTCGGGCTAATGACAGCGTCTGGCTGCCCAAATGATATGATCTTTGGCTATTTCATGACAGAACTTCTCATAATAACACTCGTTATCTGCTTTCTTGGAGTAGTCTTCGGAATACTAGCCGACTACGCCTCAATCAGCTTGTTCAACTTTCTTGGGTTTCAGATTCTGCAGAAACCAATCAATTTCTGGCTGGTTCTTCTGGTTTTCGTTCTTTTCTTCGTGCTCTCAGTAGTTTCCGGGGTGAAACCGATTCTGGATGTGACTAAGGTTGAGCCAGCTAGGGCGATTTCGCCAACATACCATTTTGGATTGACTAAGGAGCCAGGGTTTAAGGTCATCTCGAAGTCGGGTTTTACTTTTAAAATTGCCTTGAGAAGCTTGTTCCGCAGGAAATCAGCAACCATCAGAATTGTTTTATGCTTAGCTACAGTCTTCACGTTGATTACCGTAGCGATTGCAGGAGGAATAATCGCTGATCAAACTACTAGAAGCTGGATTGAGAAGGCCGTAGGCAGAGACATAATTTTGATAGCTCATAAAGACATGTGCAGCCAATATGAAAGCCTGTTGTCAAGATTCCACGAAGCAGGAGAGAATTTGCAGTTCAACTACACAAAGCAAGAATACCTGATATCTGAAAACCTTCTCAACCAGCTGAACGCTATGTCAGGCATACACATTGATACACGTTTAGTTGTGGAAGCCCATGTGAAGGAAGTTCCGGGTGAAATCATTGATCCTGAGACCGGGGCCGTGAGCTCTGTTGGTGATAGTCGTGAGGGTGAATCATTGATTGTCGGGATTGAGCCTGAAAAGACAGTAGGGGAATGGTTTATTGAAGGTGATTTTCTGGAAGAGAATAGCGAATGGGGAGTGGTGGTGGGAGATTCTTTAGCTCAAAAAATGTTTTCAACGCCCTTAAGTCAAAGCATATTATTCCGTGGAAGAAGTTTCTACGTGACTGGCGTTTGTCTAGATCCTATTAACAATGGAAATGTCACTTATGTGTCTCTTCAAGTCTTGCAAAATGCAATGGGCATCTTAAAACCCAACATTATTATGGTTAGAGTTGATTCAGTTAATCGTGCAGGGAGTTTCGACCAAATAGAAACAGTTGTTGACGATGCAAATCCAGACTTTAGTGTTTGTGAGCTTAACGAGGTATTGGAGGAGAATCTTAGTTTTCTTGGGCACATTTGGTCTATCATAATGTTTTTACCGTTGTTCTCTCTAATAGCAGCATCTTTATGCCTAATAGGCTACGTTGTACTTGCCATAGCTGAGCAACGCCGAGAATTAGGTGTTTTAAGGGCGCTAGGGATAAAGCCGAAAACGGTTGCTAAGATTGTTTCGGAACAGAGTTCAATAGTTTTGCTTTCAAGTTTCGGCGCAGGAGTCCCAATAGGAATAATTCTCACCTTGTTAATTTTAGTTCCTGAACCAATTGTAACAAGTTATACAGTGCTTGAGATAGCTGGGTGGCTACTGATCGCTTTACTTGTGGTGTTTACTTCAAGCCTGTATCCAACTATTAAGTTTGCAAGA
>JABXGU010000749.1 GCA_016550415.1 archaeon
GACGGCTGTTGCGTTTACCGTGATAATGAGGTATTCAGGCCATATGAAGAAGAGGGGCGGATATATGATGGTTATTGCACGGATCACTAGTTCTGGTCCTGCCAATTGGACGCCACTTAAGTGGCTTGTAAGCATTGGATAGGTTAAACCTATGGGTGAAGATCCACTAACAATTATGAGGCTATCATTATTTGGCCCTAGGTTTTTTTCACCCGCTAATACAACAAAATTACCGGTTTGTCCATTAGTATGTGCGATGGGTGGATCTGTTACTGGTGTCCAATCAGATATCTGCGCAGCTGCACCTGTATAATAGATGTTGAAGACATCGGGCAAGGTGTGAGTCTCAAGATCCACTGGATCAACACCGTCCATTCCATAGACAATAGTTGTTTCATAGAATAAGCAGTTGTCAATACCTTGACTGATAGCTGCACCATCAGGATCAACGGATTCACTAGTATTGGCAACCACTCGCCAATATCCGCCTGCATTGGATTGATAATCTATGATTTCTGTTGGTTCCAGTCGAAGTTTGCTTCCAACTGCTGCAAGTAAGGTACTGCAGTTATAGGCTACTGCGTCTCCCCATACATCAGAGGTGCAACCAACCCAAAGGAATTTTTTACCAGCATTAAACCAGTTTACCACCGCACTGATTTCAGAATTTTGAAAATACCCATATCGAGGAGCACCGATGATAAGGGCATCTGCTCCAACAAGAAGGGCGGAGTTGAGAAAAGAGGCAACTCGTACTGTGTGACCATAACTCTGAAAAGCTGCGACAAGGTCGGCTACCTGCTGAGTACCTGAATGGGAGGTTGAGATTACAATTTCCATAATTTCAGCTTGAGGGCGGATTAAGCGATTAGTAGAAGATGGGAGTTGTTGCTGTTCAAACAATGGAGAAGAGGATGAAGGGATCAGTGAAGTTTCTGAGCCAGATGTGAGGCTGGCCATTAGAGCGGAAGTATAGGTTGCTGTCAAAAAGAGAAGTAAACAAAGAGTCAAAATTATTGGTTTACGATTAATTTACAATCCCTCCGAACGTGTAAATCTTTGAGATATTATACTAACCTAGTATTTGATTATTCCCACCGCATCTTACATTACTCTGAGCCGATTTCTTCAATACTGTCTGATAAGTTAATGACTCTTCAGTGCAGATAATAAAAAGGATGGTGTTGTATTCCATTCATTTGATGAATCCGCTCAACGAAATATTGGTTGGAGTTGAAGCAGTTGCCAATAACACAATCGATATCTATTCTCAGATGTAGAGACTCGAAATGCGTGACACAAGAAGATGTTGTTGTCCACGAATTGGGGTTACGAATCATCTTAGAAGATAAACAGGGGGATGAAAATTTCGCTTTTATTCGTACCTTGCCCCAAAATTATGAGAATTTGATTTACGGGTTGCTCTTTTCATCTCGAATTATTTCATCTCCCTCTGAAATTCTTCAACTGGAGGTTCAGAATCAATTAGCTAGAGTTCGGTTAGCTGAAGCCTGTAATCTGCATGAAAAAATCGTTCAACTTCGACCCACTGCTCGATTAGTTTCTGGTGTGTGTGGTCCTGAAGAGAGCATGGTGGGTGTCTGGCAAGCTTGCGATCTTCCTCCTATCGAGTCCAAAATTAAACTTAGCCCTGAAATAATTCGGAATGCAATACAAGGACTAAACCACCAGAAACTAATCGAGCAGTGGGTCGAAGTTGAACGAATTTTTCATGCAGATTACAGGC
>JABXGU010000750.1 GCA_016550415.1 archaeon
AATCTTGCTGCTTGAACAAGCTTAATTCCAAGATGGTAATCATTTAGGAAGAAGAACTCTGTATATCCTTCCTGCAAGATGCCAGTTGATAGATCATAGACTAGTGTTGTGTTCTGATTACCATAGAGCCCTTGATGGTAAATGTAGGTCTTAGTGCTGGCAGTTGTTCGAATCTCCAAGTCACCCTCCATCCATCCGGTCGCTGAATCAGTAGCATTCTGGTCAACAGTTGACCAATCTAGGTGAGACACAAGACCTGGAAACCAAGGCCATATGCTAAATGTAAGTTCTGCAGCGATTCTTGAGTCATTTGTCATTAATGTCAAATTACCAATGGTAAACAATCCATGCAATTCGCCATCTCGAATATCCTGTATCTCGAAAATGACTTGTTCACCTGCTTTGGTCTCCCAATAGTCGCCACTACCCCATCCCCATTCAACAGCCTCTGTGGTAACATTGACCACAGTCCATTGTGGTCTCGGTGTAAGGAAAGGTGTTGGAGTAACACTAACAGAATAAGGTTCTGTACTCTGAGCTGCGGTCGGCAAAATGCTTCCAATCAGAAGGAGGATTACAATACCACTCATCAAACCAAAGTGTTTTGTTTTCACTTTTTTCACCGCATTTTTCGATTGAAGAGAAAGGCGATGCCTATTACCAAGCCTCCTGCTAAGGCAATCAAACCAATTCCAAGGAGTAAGCTGTTATCAGTGGGTGTTGAATTTGGAGTCTGGTAAGCGGGAGCACAATACCTCCATAAGATTTGGTCTCCATTTTCTAAGATGAAATTATCCGCTGCAATAGGGCCTAACTCATCGTTTACCCAATATTGCCAGTAATATCCATTACTTCCTGCGTTATTCTCAACACCGTTGATGGAGACAATGAAGCGACCGTAAGCAAATTCTGTGAAGGTGATGTTTGCTGTTTCGTTGAGTACATCAAAAACTGAGCCTCCTGAAAGTCCAGTATATGTGAGCTTAGTTGTATTTCCGTAATCGATGGTCAACTCTATACTACTTGCGATGGATGATGCTGCTGATACGTAACCACTAGCAAGTAGGGCATGTGGAAAGACAAACAATAGTCCAAGGGTAATAACAGTGAATATTCGGGTTCGACTGTTTTGCAGCTTGGTTCGCCTACTTTTACGTAGGATATATTATCCTACACAATATTAATTTTACTCTCCTCTCATATTTCTAATGAATCGAAACAACATCTCTTTGTTTTCTCTATCAGACACGATTCTCGGTTGTTCTAGAGTGGGCTAGTACAAACTGAGCTAGCTTGTCTATTTTGACTATTTTTTCTGAACCCGTAACTAGGTCACGAACATTGACAGAATTTTTGGCAAGTTCTTTAGGTCCTACAATGGCTGCAAGTGGAATTTTGCGCTTACCTGCGTCTTCTAGATGTTTGGTTAGCGACCAGGGGAATCCGTTGAATATGGTTCTGATGCCTTTCCGACGTAAGCGTGTGGCTAGTTGGCGGCAGGTGGATAGTTGTTTCTTAGATACTGGGGCTAGGTAGATTGAAGCAGGGGGTGTGGGTGGGGGTAGAATTCCTTTGTCTTCTGCAAGTTGTAGTATGACGGTTTCGCCGAAGCCAAAGCCTGTACCGGGGAGTCGTTGCCCTTTGAATACACTTACAAGATCATCGTAGCGACCGCCTCCAGCAATGGCTCGGGGGATGTTGGTGCTTCGGTCCCAAGCCTCAAAGACTATACCTGTATAATAGTCCAAACCTCTTGCAATGCTAGCGTCATATTCACAGCATTTGTCAACACCCAAATCCTGTAAATGAGAAGCAAGTATTCGTAGTGGTTCCAGTGATTGGCGTGTCTTGGATTCGAGTTCCAAATTATCCATTGATTGAAGAAAATTAGCTGGAGTACCACGAATAGAGGAAAACCTAGTAAGTTTAAGTGCTGTTTCTTTTGGTACCCCAATCTCTTCAAGTCCTCCTGCTATTGCCTCTTCAATAATGGCTGGCAGATTTTTCGCCAGTTCCGTAACTTGCTTATTACGGGGTAACTTTGCTTTTGCGTCTTGGTTTCCTGCTGCTAAGCGGCGGAGTTGTAGTGCAATATTTGTAGCTTTACTGGTTGGGTATCCTTGTTGACGGAGCCGCTCTTCAAGGAACTCCTGAAGTAATTTGTCACGACGATCAAGGACACGGATGATTTCAACATAGTTTTTGAGTCCAAGGGATTCGATGAAGCTTTGGATGAGGCGCCGGTCATTTATACGGATTACAAAGTCTTCTGGAGTGAAGCCAATGGTTAGGATGATGTTTGCTAGAATGTCAATAACTTCTGCATCTGCTGCAATGTCTTCAATTCCAAGATAATCCACGTTGAGTTGCCAAAACTCCTTTACTCGTCCTCGTTGTTGGGTTTCGTCACGAAATACACGGGATACTGAGAACCATCTTATGGGTTGGGGGTAGAATTGCTGTTGAGCTGCCAACATCCGTGCAAGTGATGGTGTCGTTTCAGGACGTAGAACAAGACGGCGTTCCTTCCTGTCAGTTACGGTGAAGGTTTCTTCAATGAGTGCTGAACCTGATTTCATCTGATACAGTTTAATTGGTTCAACGGTGGGACATTCGTACTCAACGTATCCAAAGAGTTTTGGAACTTGTCTGAATACTTTCAGAATTATGT
>JABXGU010000751.1 GCA_016550415.1 archaeon
AATACTGTTGATCCCAGAGCCGATGCCGATACAATGACCCATGAATCATCACTAAGGGAATCCCCTGACCCTTGTCATCGTAATAGATTCGCTTGCCCGATAAGGTGAGATACATCATGGAATCGTGTTGACTTTTATGACTGACTACTTAAATTCTACATTTTAAAACAAATGAAGGAAACCACACCAAAATCTTAGGAGATATGCACATCTGGAATTTACCTGAAAATGCCCTCTGGTTCTAGATTCACTACTAACGATAAATCCTCTCCCCAAACCAATCCAGTAGTTAAGCCACTATTATTATAAGAACACAAAGGAAGACACGCCTCACCCAAAGACAAACTAAAGGACATGCTATCAATGTATCCGAAAGTTTTACTCGAAGAAATTAATGACGGATATGAGTACCTCTACAAGAAGGGACAGGAAGAAACAACTAACAAGATCCTTCTTGAACATGCTCGCATTGGAAATAAGAAGAAAATCATCCAGCTAAATGACGCGGTCTATCAGCTGCGAGGGTATGGCATCGCCAATATGGTCATCATTAATACAGACGAAGGCTTAGTGCTAATTGATACTATATTCACGAAGGAATTGGCTGAAGAAGCTAAAGCTGATTTCATCAAGGTAACTGGAGTTGACAAGAAAGTACGGGCAGTGTTCTACACTCATTGGCATGTTGATCACTGGGGTGGTGTGAAAGCCTGGATAAGCGATGAGGAAGCCCGTTCAGGAAAAGTGGATGTTATTGCCCAAAATCTATTTGAAGGCGGCCTGGTTGCTGAGAACTTGATTTCTGGTGTTGCAATGGGTCGACGTGCGCAATACATGTATGCAGCTCTCTTGGGGCATAACAGATTAGGTCAACTGGAGACTGGACTAGGTTCATCGCGTGGGATGGCAGGGTCAGTGACCCTAGTGTTACCCACAGAAACTTTTGATAAACAAATTACAAAAAATTATGGTGGAATTGAATTCACAGCCTACCATACCCCCGGGGAAACCGCAGACCAGAACTCAATCTATATCAAAGAATACAATTTTTTCATCACCTCAGACAACTTTTATGATTCATTTCCAAACGTCTACACCATTCGTGGCGCTAAAGCAAGAGATCCACGCGCTTGGGCTGCATCTGCGCAACATGCAATCGAATTCATTAAAAATAAGAAAATTAACATGTTGATCAGGCAACACGATGATATCATCTATGGCCATGATGAAATCATTGAATATCTAGAAGATTACCATGATGCTCTCAAATTCCTTCATGACCAGACTGTTCGGTTAATGAATCAAGGCTTACGTGCAGACGAAATCGCGAACATACTAAAGTTCCCTGAGAAGTTCCATCGACATGGGATTCAAGAATACTATGGAACCTATTACCATTCGATTCGAAACGTCTACAACATGTACTTAGGTTGGTATAGTGGTGAACCCTCAGAGTTAGGCGAAGTCTCACGACCTGAAAGAGGTAAACGACTCACAAAAATAATTGGTAGTACCAATCTCATCAAAGCCATCAAGAGTGCCATTAAAAGCAATGATCTGAACTGGGCAGCTGAATTAGCCGCTTATCTTGTTTCCAGTGATCCCGAGAATCAAGAGTATAAGAATATCAAAGCTGAAGTCTTCGAAGCCTTAGGAAAGGAATCCATTAATGCCACGTGGCGAAACGCTTACATGACCGGAGCCCATGAACTGAGACATGGACTTCCACAAGAAGCTCTACTTGAAATGTCACCCGACACTCTTGGTTCAATCAGAGTCGGAGACTTCATTGATGGATTGGCAACAAAAATCATTCCAGACAAACTAATGGATGAGCATTTTAAAATTAATTTCAGTGTTGGACCAGAAGATTATACCATCACCGTCAGGAGCGGTGTCCTCTCACGAACCGATGGTCATTCCAAGGAAGCCAGAGTCAGCCTGAAATTCAAGGATAACGTTACCATGGCAATGGTTTTCCTCGGGATGAAGCCCCAAGACGAAGCCCTCAGCATAGGAGCAATGCAAATCGACGGGGACGCGTCAATACTCACGAAATTACAAATGAATATTGGGCAAGATAATCCCAGCTTTAAAATCACAAACAAATAGTTCTTGATGGGTCTAACAATCAGTCAATCAGTGTTGATTGAACTATCCTCCAGGGCCCTCATACCTACGACGACCTTGGTTCCAAACAAATCGAGCGAGTAGCCACAGTATCACTAGCCATACAATACTGAGGATTGCTATTGGTAGTAACTGCTCAGGAAGATAATATCCCTGGAGTATGATAGCTGGAACATAGTAGCAGTATTGGAAAGGCAAGAGACTGAATGCTAGCTG
>JABXGU010000083.1 GCA_016550415.1 archaeon
CCTTTCGTCGATTATTTTCAGACATACCTATCGGATCCGAACCCTACCTATCCGGTACATCTCGGGGAACACACATTCCCCGTCAGAACTTCGCTTCTTAGCAATTTAAAGATGCTGCCCAAGGCATGGAAAATTTATTCAGTCTACAACAAACGCATTTTATTAGGTAATTGGGTAAAGCTATCACTGACCAGGACTTACAGAAGAACGAGGTTTCATGACGATGGCTTCTCTTACACCATATGATCGGGTGATGACTCTCCTTCAGGGTAAGATGCCGGATAGAATCCCAGTTATCCCCCAAATCACATATACCACGGCTCAACTTACCGGAGTTGGCTTAGTGGAAGCATTACATAGTCCTGAAAAGACTGCAAAAGCCTTGTTAGCCGGACAACGGGAACTTGGTTATGATGCGATTTATGTGGGTTGGGAAAGTTCATTCAACCTTTTAGCTGAAGCAATGGGATGCACCATGCGGTTTCCTAAGAATTCCGTACCCCAAGTAGCCGAACATGTATTACAGTCTCCGGATGACCTGGACACATTAGAAATTCCAGATCCCCGAAGTTCCGGTAGGTTACCCTTACACATGGAGTTAGTTTCCCAAATCAAAGCTGAAGTCCAAGATGAAATTCCGCTTTTTGCGTATACCCCAGGACCTTTTACCTTAGCAGGACAGCTAAGTGGAGTAAACTCCTTAATGATGGCCACTATCCAAAATCCCACTTATGTGAACAAGATTGTGGAGCTAGCGAAGCGGGCTTCAATACGTTATGCACAAGCCAACATTGATGCAGGAATCGATGTTGTCGTTGCTGCCGACCCAACTGCCAGTGGTAGCCTGATTAGTGCACAAACCTTCGAAGCCTTTGCTGCACCACATCTCAAATCAGTACTAGATGCCATAAAACAGGCAGCAGCTATTCCTTCCTTACACATTTGTGGAAAAACTACTCCAATTCTCAAGCAAATGGTTGAAACGGGACCTAAAGTGATAGAGTTGGATCACCTGGTCGATTTGAAATATGCAAAGACCCAAGTTGGCAAGCAGGCCATTGTGATGGGAAATCTCAATCCAACTGAGCTACTATTATCGGGAACACCTGAGCAAGTTGAAATGGCTGCGAAGCATTGCATTGAGTCAGTGGGTCGTGATGGACGATATATCCTTAGCAGTGGTTGCGAAATTCCTCCATTAGCACCTTTAGAGAATATTCGAGCAATGGTCAGGGCGGCGGAGAAATTTGGACAACTACCGTAGGTAACCCGTATTTCAAGGGCGACTCAGGTCAACAGGGATTTGTCGGTCGATTGCGATTTCACACGTGGATTCAATGAAGCGCGTTCTCCAGGCGTAGGCTTCAACGCCATAATCGACTGCTTTGCGTAAGACGGCTCCAAACTCTGGATCAATTGGATCGTTGGGCCGTATCTTATCAGCGTCGGTTCGTTGAACGATAAACACAATTGCTGCACGGTATCCTTCATCGATGGCATGCATTAGCTCTTGAACATGCCGTTGCCCCCGTTCAGTAGGAACCCGAGGAAACATGCCAATACCCTCCCGAGCATCAGTAGAAGATTTAGCCTCAATATAACACGTCGGGAGATTTTTAGTCCGGAGAAGAAAATCAAGTCGACTATTCTTATAGACGGGCTCAGGAACAACCTCATCGTATTGAGCAAAGGGAGTTAATTGGCGACGAGGTAGAGCTTCTGCAAGCAACCAATTGGGGACGCGTGAATCTAAAGACAGCAGCACGCCATTACTACGTGAACAGACTAGATCATAATCGGTTTTTCGGTGAACTCCTGGGCTATGTCGGAGAAGAACTTCAACACCAGGAAAAAGCAAATCAGGCATAGGACCAGGATTCGGCATATACGCCAAAACCTTACGTCCGTTCAACCGGCAGACTGTCAGGAATCGATTTGGACGTTCGAGGAATTGCCCATAGAGGAAGGGTCCATGAAGTTTCACTGAGTTGACTCCTATTGATCTCTTCAGAAAGCCACCTTCACCTCTTATGATTTTTTGCCTCGTGCATCACGAGAAGCTGTATCCTTATATACGGGCTAGTCTAAGCTGCGATTAATTCCATAGGAGTTGCGGACGTTGCCTTTGAAATGGGATAAGTACAAACAGATTCAGAATAATATCTTTGAC
>JABXGU010000084.1 GCA_016550415.1 archaeon
ATTTGCGAATACGTCTAACTTCAAATAACTATTGGTGAAAGGTCAAAATCCCGTGATTTCATACCGGTCTCCAAGTCGTTCTGCTTTTGATTCCTCCTTACTACGCCAATCTTCGATGAATTGTTGGGTTTTGTGTTGAATAACCGAATTGGCGGATTGGGCAATCCAATCCATGGAGATATGCACATGATCTCCACGGAGTACAACAGTTCTTGCCACCGCATCATAATACCCCCCTTGCCCCTTTTTCCCTAGGTAGGAGACAAAGGTCGTGAATAACTTTTGAGCCTTATTGTTATAACTTTGTAGCATGCTCTCAGGAACTGCGGTCATTTGTCTAATAATGCGCTTTCCAATAAGGTCATAGATGGCGGTTTCTGTTGTGGATTCATGTTTGACTCCACTTTCTAACAGTGTGTAGAAGTCAATGGGTCCAGTGAAACAGCTCTTAAAGAAGTCATGGCTGGTTCGCTGAAAATCGAGCAACTCACCTGTTGCCTTAATGTAGATAACCTCTTGCACACCATCAGAGCGCTCCACAACGAGGCTGATATGTTTCTTCCATTTACTGTAACTTTCTGGATTTTCCTGAAGTTCGGAAAGAAACACCAGAGGTGCATTGAAGAAGACTTTGCTGTGTTTGAACGCTTTTTCTAATTCGCCCTTATATGCTTCAGTTGGTGGAAGACCTTGAACTTCTGCAACGAATGCAGCTCGAAAGCTTGTCAGGATGAAATGACCATCCTGACCCTTCACCATCAAAGATTCTCTCCCTGCTCGAACGCCTTTGGCAATTTTAGCTTTTGCAACGAGGAGTAACGTTTCATCAGCTTTGGGGAGAATGCTTTTTGCAATGGTCAGTTTTTCAGTTGGTTCCAGTTCCCAAGTCAATGAGATTTACCTTCCTTTCTTTATTGTATAATTCGAGTTATTTCATTATTGTCCTAGAAAACGAGCCGCAAACTGAGTGAATTGATCCAATGTTTCCGGGGTTATACTTGGTCCTGTGGATTCAATAGCCTCATAGAAATGTGCCATATTGACTCGTGTCGCCTCTAAATTTGTTCGCAGCACGGCCAGAACGGCTTTGCGACAGATGTTTTGGATATCAGCCCCTGAGAAACCTTCTGTGGCTGAAGCGAGTTGTTCAGTTCTTACATCCTCAGCGAGAGGCATGTTTCGGGTGTGAACCTTAAAGATAGCCTGGCGTGCTGCTTGGTTGGGGGGTGGTGTGAAAATGAAAATATCGAACCGCCCTGGACGTAAAAGTGCAGTATCAATCATATCAGGACGATTAGTAGCTGCAAGCACGACAACGCTTTCGAGTTGTTCCATTCCATCCATTTCTACAAGGAGCTGGTTGACAATACGTTCACTAACGCGACTATCGAATCCAGATCCACGACGTGGTGCTATGTTGTCTAGTTCATCAATGAAAAGAACCGAGGGAGCAGCCTGCCTGGCGCGTCGAAAGATTTCTGCAATGATTTTTTCCGATTCGCCAACCCATTTGCTCATTACTTCAGCGCCTCGAATGCTGATGAAATTCGCTTGACTTTCAGTAGCCACTGCTTTTGCAAGAAGCGTCTTACCAGTTCCTGGGGGGCCAAAGAGCAAGACACCTTTTGGAGGAGTAATATTGAATCGTTGAAAAATATCAGGGCGATTGATGGGTAATTCTACGACTTCTCGGAGAGCCTGTTTTGCAGATTCCATTCCACCTACATCCTCCCAGCGAACCATGGGAATCTCAATGGTAATTTCTCGAAGAGCTGAAGGTTCAACGAGTTGACGTGCATTTTTGAAATCTTCAGCATTAACTACAATTTGGTTAATCATATCTGGGGGGACTTGCATATGCGATTCTTCAATTTTGGGTAGCATACGGCGGAGAGCACTTAGAGCAGCTTCCTTCACCAGAAAGGCTAAATCGGAACCGACGAAGCCATGCGTTCCTTGGGCAATGCTGTGGAGATTAACGGAATCATCGAGAGGTACACCCCTTGTGTGAACTTTAAGAATATCATAGCGACCGTGTTGATCAGGAACGGAAATATGAATTTCCCGGTCAAAGCGTCCTGGGCGGCGCAGTGCTGGATCAACTGCGTCTAATCGGTTGGTAGCTGCAAGGACGAAAACCTGATCCCTATCTTGAAGTCCATCCATGAGAGTAAGTAGTTGGGCTACAATCCGACTTTCCATGCCTCCAGATTCCCGTCGAGAAGCAATGGCATCAATTTCATCAATGAAGATAATTGCAGGTTTATTTTTTTCAGCCTCTTGAAAGGCATCTCGAAGAAATTTCTCGGATTCCCCATAATATTGACTCACTATTTCGGGACCATTGATAGCACGGAAGAATGCTTCGCTTTCAGTAGCCACCGTCTTAGCGAGAAGTGTTTTGCCACAACCCGGTGGTCCGTGGAGAAGTACCCCACGAGGAGCTTGGATTTTTAATCGAGCAAAGAGTTCGGGATGACGTATTGGGAGCTCGACAATTTCTCTAATACGAGAAATTGCTTCATCAAGACCCCCCACATCATCATAGGTAACGGTTGCAATAGGAGTAACCTCTTCAGGAGCTTCTTTGTGCAGTTGTAGATCTGTATTTGTACTAACGACTACATTTCCAGCAGGAACTGTTTTGGCAACATAGAACTTGGCTTCACCTAATGCGAACGCAGCTCGCCCTACGGCGATGATTATATCTTTCTTAACTGGTTTATCAAGAAGGTTGGTTTTCAGTAGTGCTGTGGCTAGCTCTTGGCGGTAATTGATTTCTTCACCCTTAAGCGGGGTTAATATCACAGTGCGTGCAGGTTGAGCCTCAGTTTTTTGCACGGTTACGATATCTCCGATTCGAACGCCAGCATTCAGTCGAGTTAACCCGTCCATCTTTATGACGTTCTGGTTCTGGAGGGTGGCATCGCGGATTGCTTTTGCGCACACACTTTTTTTCCCGACTATCTCGAGGAGAGACTCATCTGCGAGTTGGAGTTGGTCTAACACATTAGGATCTAATCGGACTGTGAATCGTCCCACATCAACAGCACTTGCTTCGGCAACTCGTACAGATGCTACACTCATTTTAGCCACACACCAATGAGACCATAGCTTCAAGGTTTCTTGGTATTACCCACGCGAGTAGCATATTTAACTCCGGCGCCTGATAGGGGAATATGGGTCGAAATACTATGTCTGCCACAAAACCGCCTGCAATCCTCTTTGATGTAGGTCATAATGAAGAATTGACCCTTGTGGAACCTGAATTAGCATTTTTAGCTCAGCTTTTGGAAGCGAATGGATTTGCCCTTTCCACAGATACTACTTCTCTTTCAAGTGATGAGTTATCACAGTATCAGGTTGTTGTTGTGGGCAATCCGTTTAAATCCAAATTGAACTCAGATGAAATCTCAGCCTTACGCTCCTATGTTGAAGTAGGTCGGGGCTTGCTTTTTGTAAGTGGCGCGACGATTTTTGGAAAAGGAGGCGATATAGCACGAAGTACTAATCTCAATGATCTGGCAAGATTGTTTGGATTTGAATTTTCAAATAAATCTCTTGAGCCGCCACCTGAGGGCGAAGGGGATTTTTTTCATGCGGTTCCAGCAGGGAACCATCCCGTACTTGCAGGCGTTGGTTCTTTGATATTAAGTTCAGGGACCACTCTTGTTGCGGAGGACGCAGACACTCATCTCTTTCGAGTATCAAGCAGTCTAGGAGCTCCTGCCATTGCTATTGCGACAAGTTTCAAAAAAGGGCGGGTTGCTGCCTTTGGTGGAGGAACCTTCTTTTTCAATGACTACATTGCAGCAGGGGATCACGAAAAATTTATCGTGCAGCTTTTTCGGTGGCTTGCTGGTGAGCCGATTGATTTACCAGTTCAAAAGGTTACCAAAGCATCAGCTATAATGGATGAAGTGACAGCGACTGAAGCAATCGAGGAATTACGAGAACAACTTGATAAAATCGAAGACGAGTTGTCTAGCTTGAAAGAGGTTATCCATTCGAGTATCAAAGAAATGGAAAGAATGGTCCGAGAATTACAAGATAAAGATAAGGAGACTTAAGTTGGTGCAACAAGCTGTTCAATTCTTATTCGCCGTTCTAGTTCCACGGCGCCATAGGTTTGAAGTCTGAAATAGTCAAGCACAACTTGGAACACAGGTTGATGTAATTTCTCTGCAAGGTCATTAATGGACTTTTGGCCATCAATAGCTTCTAAGAGTGGATGATACTTCTCAGGCACTTGGGATTTGGGAACTGTGTGTACACGTACAGGAACATAACGGTCAGCTATGGCAAATGGACGAAAGAGTAAATCTATCTGTGGTAGGATATGCCGAAAATGGCTTAAATCACCCAGCCAATTTTCTAAAAGCTTACCATGCTCTCGTTCCATAATCGAAATGAGGGCACGCATGCGTTCACGAATTGCAGCTAGATCATGAGTGGAGAATACAGCGACATAGATGTTCTTTCCGTATTCTAAGAGGATTTTGACATCTTCACGGTCGATGATGCGGAGTCGTCCATTCTCGCGTTCTAGGGTTCGTAATTGTTGTCTATTCTCTGAGATACGGCCAACTAGGTCAGAAAGAAACATACTTACAGCTGAAAGGAATCCAGTGACAAGATCGGGTTCCATATTTTCGATTTGAAAATCTTTTTGGAGAAGGGTTCGACCATCACGATATACGACATAGAGACTATAGAGCTGGGCCATTCACATTCAACCTTTTGTGATAATTCTCTGATGGTTTGGGGGGAGAAAAGCTTTCCGAGACCTTACTGAACTCGTTGAGCAATTCGATGGATTTCACTAATGATTTCAGTTGGGGAAGCGAATTCTGTTCCAAGATAGGTTCGGCCCCCTGTTATATAGGCCATGTAGAAGGCTAGGAAAGGGATGAGTTTATCATCTCGAATTCCGATTTCAATGTAATTTGAAACGCTTAATTCCTGAGCGCGTTTTCGAGCCCAGTCCATAAAAACGTCATGATGTTTCTTCTGTTTCACAGGGAAAAATTCGTGATGTAAATTGATGGTAACCAAAGGAATTCGATCATTGCCCAGAAGATGGCATTGATGGAGAACATCTGCAATAGCTTCCGGTAGTCCGATATCTGGTGTATCAGAGTTTCTCAGTTGAATATTAGGTAGAAAATCACTGAATACGATGACGATGGGGAGTGTGCCAGGATTTCGACGCCGTTCTCGTTTGATGGTTTCATGGGCCCGTTTTAGCCCTGCGGCTAAAGGCGTATACCCAGATAGACGGAGTGTCATAAATTTCGCTACAAGGCGTGTCCAGTTGGTTGTTGGTGCTTGGACTTCTGCTGCTCCCCAGTCCTTTAACGCAATGAGTCCTACTCGGTCGCGAGTGCCCTCCAAACAGGTCTTGAAGGCAATTAGGGAGAGTTGAAGCTTATCGATGCTTTTGAGCATTGAAATACTCAGATCAACGACAAAGATAATTGTCA
>JABXGU010000752.1 GCA_016550415.1 archaeon
AAATCCCAGTTAATGTTTCGGATCTTGGGATCTCGATGCTTAGTCTCTCATCAAATGACCTGTATGGGCCCAAAGGTGTTGGTGCTCTATTTGTCAGAAAAGGGATAGCCTTACAGCCAATACTTCTTGGCGGGGGCCAAGAATATGGGATCCGCTCTGGATCTGAAAATGTTCCTGGCATCGTTGGAATGGGTGCTGCAGCAGAGATCGCCATGAAAGAACTCCCTGCATATGCTGAGCATTTGAGAGGATTACGTGACACCCTGATTAAAGGAGTGCTTGAGAATGTGGATGAATCGTATTTGAATGGGCATCCAACGGAACGCCTTCCAAATAACGCCAATATTCGATTCAGTTATGTTGAAGGCGAGGGAATCACATTACACTTAAGTTTCCAAGGTTTTCTTGTAGCTACAAGTTCAGCTTGTACTTCGAAAACGCTTGCGCCTTCACACTGTCTTTTGAGTATGGGTGTATCAGAAGCTGAAGCCCATGGGGCGCTTCAACTTACGCTAGGACGTGAAAATACTCAATCCCAAGTCAACCAATTTGTGAAGGTCCTTCCCCCAATTATCGAAAAACTACGAGCCATGTCCCCACTTTCAAAAGATGTTCCCTATGAGCTCTTTGAGGGTGAAGAACACGAACACCATCACCATTAAGAATCAGTAAAGGAGATGAATTAATCATGTACAGTGGAAAAGTTGTCGAGCATTTTACTAATCCCCGAAATATGGGTGAAATGGAAGATGCAGATGCTGTTGGAAAAGTTGGTAATCCAACCTGTGGAGACCTCATCTGGATCTATATCAAAGTCAAAGATGATGTTATAACTGACGTAAAATTCAAAACATTCGGGTGTGCAGCCGCTATCGCTACGTCTAGCATGGTGACTGAACTCACCAAGGGAAAAACCCTCAAGGAGGCATATCAAATCACCCGAAATGATGTCGCTGATAATCTCGAAGGATTACCCCCAATAAAGATGCACTGCTCAAACCTTGCATCCGATGGACTACATAAAGCAATAGAAGAATACCTGAAAAAAACCGGTCGCACCATTGATGATCTCAAATAAGCAGTGAACTACTCTTTAGAACCTGTTGTGAGCTTTTCAATGATGGCTTTGAAGGTATCTGATGAAAGGGCACCTTTGATTAGATAGTCCTTGGCTCCCATGTCCATGACTTCTTGAACGGTTTCATGATCATCAATAGCCGTTAAGGCAACAATTGCAACATCGGGGTACTCTGCTGCGATTTGGCGGATTAATTCTGTTCCACTTATTTTTGGAAGGACCAAGTCGACAAAGAAAATGTCTGGGGGATTAGCTTTGAGTTTTCTAAGCGCTTCTTCGCCATCAACAGCAGTTTCGATTTCATAATCTCGGAGCAGTAACTGGGCTGCCCGTAGGAATGTTTCGGAATCATCTGCTAATAGGATTTTTACTTTATGCGATTTCTTGGAAGCCAATTTGTGGTTTACCCTCCACTAAGTGAGTATACAAGCAATATTGAGGAGTAGTT
>JABXGU010000753.1 GCA_016550415.1 archaeon
CCAACCTGCAGGTGAGTGAGCTGGAGCAAAGTTAGTGAAGGTATAACTACTACCTGCTGTAAGGATGGGTGTGCTACCATCGGTCGCATTTCCAAAAGCTGCATGAACCGCTCTCAGAACATTTACTCGTCCTGCTCCCATCTTGAATACTGGTTGGCTCAAATCCTCCGCAGTGGACTTTAAAATACACTTCACCGTGTCAGGGTGACCCTGCTGGGGTGCATTGGGCCAATCATAAGCTTGGTATACAAGTGCTGCTGCTCCTGCAACGATTGCCGTTGCCACACTTGTTCCACTAAATACCAAGGGCGGCAATGGATCATATGAGGGGTAACCAGTTGTATTCCGAATGTAGTGCAGTGCAGTGATGCTGAATAAGCCTGAACCGGGTGCAACCAAATCTGGTTTTGCCAGAGATTGGGGTGTTGGTCCACTGCCGGAAATGTAGTGTATCTGATCCATCGCGACAGGACCCAATAAAGTTGAGTTTTCAGGTAGCAGATATCCTGAATGAAGTAAAGTGCTTGCACCCACATGAAGAGAACCTATGCTGGAGGGTGAACCACCCGTTCCATATCCTGATCCTCCATTTCCTTGGCTGACTATGAAGAGAGGTGCTGGTTGAATCTTACCATCTGGCCATATAGTCCAGCCTGTAGCATTATAATATGGGTCTACGAGTCCGCCTGTTGCTAGGAAGTCCATGGTGTAGCTGTACCAATCACATCCCCAAATGTAATTGAGGTTGTAATTAAAGAATAATTCTTTCATAACCCATGAGTTGGATAGGATGTGGGCTTGATTGCTATAGTTCCATCCAAGATACTCACAGTGGTCCCACTCCCACCACATACTGTAATCGTGGGTGGTGGGTCGGTATCCTGAACCCCAGAACCAGCAATTGATTATGTCGCCCCACGTGAAAATTTTAAGCGCCATCACTTTAGCCTCGGGTGCTACACCCGGCAAAGAATGGAGGGTGCCATTACCAAAAACATCAAAGCATTCGATTCCACGACCTGCAGCAGCACCAGCGACTGCGGTGCCATGACCATCATAATCATACATGAGGGCAAAGCCTAGACCATGAGGGTTAATACCCGAGACAAGATCACCATCGATTATTTCAAAGAGGTCAAAGGTATTAGCAAGGCATCCCATGCTAATGTCGTTGTCACCGTCATTATCCAAATCTTCGGCTAATACTTCTGTGCCATCGCCCCAACGGTGTGGCTCATTGTTAGTGAAGTCCCAGTCAGCTGATGGTCCCCCTGTTAAGTCATTGTAGGCGTTGGTAATTGCCCAGCTAGTTTCCCAATCAACATACAATGTATCATAGAGAAAGGGTGTGTTTTCATCGACGAGAATAAAAATGAAGAATTGATGTTCATTGGGCAGACTCTTTGCATATTGCACTGTCATTCCCACCCGATAAAAACCAGATACACTAATGATGCCATCATGCCCGCCAATTTTCATATCCTGAGTGTAGATGCCATAGGTGGAATTGGATTTTACAATAGCTCCTGATTCTCCATGCCACATATGAAAGTCAAGACCCTCAGTAAGTAGATAAGTGCTAATAGCGGGAAGAACAAAGGAGGTTATAGCAAGACCTGTTCCGCCCGGATCATAGCTTGTGGGGTATCCTGAACTATTTACATGGTAAGCAGTGTTTAGATCTAAAACACCGAAGTCAACGCCTGTATCAACAATACCGATGGTAACTCCTGATCCATCGATGTTTGGATATGTCTCCATTACTTCTTTGGTACCAATGATATCTTGAACCCAATATTGCGAAGTGACTGGCATATCATCAGTAACACCTGTAGAACCAGTTGACTCATATTCGATTCGTTGGTCGCCCATGACAAAGTACACGTCATCTCGTTCTGCAAGCAGCCAAACCGCCATGGGCGATTGGATATAACCTTGAATGAAATAATCAAGACCTACAGGAAAAACCTGCCGCACTTGAAGAATTCCATTAAAACTCTCCAAGTCAATCGACTGATTCACATACAACAGAATCAAAGGCTGCCCTTCAAAACAACGCAGATTATCAGAGGGTATACCAGTACGAAGCCACTCATCAAGATTAGAATGAATTTTCTGTTCAGGCAATAATTCATGATTAGAGATTGAGTTGTATCCTGTGCTAGTCTGCTGAGTTTTTTGGTTATATGAATCTTGCAATGACTTGATGTTGCCCTTATTTTCAATATTGATATGAGTCTGTATAGGTGGTATTGATGGGGTCAGGAATAGCATTCCAATGAGTAAGAAAAATAGCATTCCTGTCCTGGTTATCAAACGCATCCCTTTTATTAAATTAAAACTCTCCACGATGTTCTAGCCCTTCAGTGTAGTAGTGTGTTACATTCCATACTATTTGGCTTTTAGAGCCTTATATCATGTCCAGAATTCCATTACACTTTGAGTTTAAAAAGCAGAATTCTCGACTTGCTTAGGATTACTCATTAATTGATTTCTGCTTGCTGGAACGTGGATCATTGATGATGATAATTCCTGCTATAACAAGTAGAAGTCCAATAGCGAAGGTCCAGTAGATGGGCTCAAGTAAAAAAATTGCAGAGAAGAGTGTGCCAAAGACTGGAACTAAACTAATGAAGATTGCTGATTGAGTTGCCCCCAACTCCTTAATTCCAATGAAATAGAATAGGAATCCAAGAAATGTCACGAATGCTCCAAAGAAGAGAATAATCATCCAAAAGAAGGAATTCATCAAAACAGGGAGCGTCCAAAAACTCTCTGTTAAGGCTCCCATACCAAAAAGAAGTGTTCCAAAGATGACTCCCCCTGTTGTAGTTTCTAGGGATGAATGGATTTGCATTGCTGTCTTACTCAAGGCAGAATATAATCCCCAGGCAAGCATTGCGCAAATGAGAATTCCATTTCCAATCAAATATTCAAGTTGAAATTCAATTAATGACTGTATTCCAACAACGAAGACAATTCCCAAGAAGCTAAGGGCAAATCCACAATAGCGCCACTGCGCCGTGAGTCTTTCTTTATGGAGTAAGTGGGCAAACAGGCTAACTGTGACTGGATTGATTCCAGCAATTATTGCACCTTGCCCTGCTGTTGTGAATCGCATTCCTGTAAGGAACAATATCCCATATCCAAAGACTCCTATAAAGCCAATAAGAAAAAAAATTCCGATATCACGTTTACTCCAATGCTTAGGGGATCTATGTTGTGTGAAAAAGAGGAAGGGGAGAAAAAGCAGAGTGGCGATGAGAAATCGGAAGAAACCTACAGTGAAAGGAGGTGCTAAGAAGACAACAATTCTTCCTGCTACCCAGCTACCACCCCAAAGAATCATCGCCAGCACGAGAAGGATATAGTACTTGAGGTTGCTGAGTGTCATTGGTTATATTCACCTTGTAAGGTATAGCGCTACTCCTATACCGTAGTATAAATGCGTATCAGAACAACCTAAGGTTTGGCTAATCTAGCGTAGTTTGGAAAGAAGGGCAAGATGTAGTGCTCTTGGACGAGGTGTGTCGGGGTCGTGAAGTAACAGTGCTTAATTGTCGCCAGGGGCGGCTTGGGTGCTTCATCAGGGTGAAGGTGTCGGTGTTGTTGATACGCTTATGGTGAATTAGGATGTGAAAGGAATGATGTGCAGCCTGTCCAATCATTAGGGTGGGGCTGTTGGGACGTTTGGCTGCATCTGCGCTGGCGATTACCGCAATATTTTGAGAAAACGCGAGTCGCTTCAACAAGGATGCTAGCTGAGAGCGGCGAAACACAAGGGGGCTTGGATTGTCACTTGTGCGTCCATTATTCGGGGGGAGCGCTTTTTCCTCCTCCTGTAGCAGGTGGGTGATGCCGTTCACGAATAGTATGGGGGCATGGGCATCCTGTATGAGGGTGGGTGCCTCAGTGAGGAGGGTGAGGAGCTGGTCGGTTGTGAAGGCTCGAGCAACATGTAACTTGTTAAGGAATACTGTGGGTGGCTTTTGATTCTCTTCTGCTCTGAGGTAGTCGAGGAGAACATTAGGACGGATTCCGTTGTTTCCATCGATGACGACGATGCCCTTGTCTGGAGCAGTCAGGTTGAGGGCAGTGGCTACGGATCGAAGGAGCAGCTTGGTACAGAAGGGGCTGCCAAAAAGGAGATAGCTGAGTCCTAGCTCAAACCCGTCACCCACAAGTTCATCGATTAGTCTAATGCCGGAACTGATACAGCTAAGTTGATGTTGTTGTTTTTGTGCCAATGCATAGGCAGTCTGAAACAAATCTTCGTTCTCTGTCAATAGATAGCACTCTCAGGAAAATTGGGAGTCAAATCAGAATCCCTCCTTTCCTTATCAAAAACCCTCAAAAGCCTCACACCAAACAAGCACCTATTTTAGAAGTCTAATACGTACTGTAGAGCTGCCTTATTCTCGGTTCTCCTTGTTTTGACTGAGAAGATTGATAGTTATTCTATCGGTAGATGGGTTCTGAAGTTGGTTTGTTTTTTTAGAGGGCTTTCATTTTTCCGTCGCGTATGACAATCTGATGGAGAATGCGGCTATCTGCGTTTGGGTCGTCAGGCTTTGCTACGGCAACTACCTCAATATACTCATCGAGGGGTCCACCGCTTATCTTCTCTGCAAGGGTTTCCTGAATTTGAAAGACTCCTGCGCTATTGCTCATCTCAATCAAGATGCGAATTGGTCTCTCTGTACCTTTCTGAATCGTGACTTTCTCAATTGATAAGGCGCTCACAGTATGTATTGAGATGTTACCTCGGTCGAAGGCTAGGCGTCCTCGACCCTTTGTCATATCTGTTCCATCGGCAATACCAACAAGTGCTGATTCATCTGTCAAATCCTTGACTTCAAAGCGATGCGCATAAATACAGTGCAGAATGTGTCCTCGAATCTCATACATGATTTCTGGTTCCTTATAGATTTCAGGAAGTAGTCGGTTGAGCAATGGAATTGCTAGATAGACGCTGTGAAGATTATGGTCTTCTCGATGGACTTGAATGCCAATGTCATGAAGTAATGCTCCGGTCATTACAATGAGATGGACATCGTCCTCATCTGCTGCCCTTTCTTTTAGTGCACTTGTTTGGATGCCATTTTCAAGGAGCAGCTTTAGCATTGACAAAGCATTTGCTGCCACAATCTTTACATGAACATCACCATGATCATTGTATCTCATCTTAGAAACAGCGATGTAGTTAGCCATATCCCAGTCTGCATTGACTTCAGGATCATTACGGAGAAGTTCCCACATCTTCTTTGCCTTTGGCCATTTCGCTACAATCTCAGTAATTGTCTTTTCAGCAACTTCCTGCAGATCCTTATAGGTTTCAGGAAGTGTGATTTCGAAGCCTTTTCCAGTTTCAATTTTCGCCATATTATGGTCTCCAAATTGGTAAGAACTCAACTAGTCTATTAAAACTATTATCGAACTATTAAGCGAAAATATGCCTAGACTTAATTTGATACATGTCTATCAAGATATGTTGTGTAATAAGTCGAAATGGAAAAGAGATTAAGTCAAGCAAAGACAAAAGACTGCAGGTAGGAATCTGTAAGAAGAATAAGCTGTTTCAAACAGGTGTGAATACTTTGAAATCATCTTCAACTGCTTTTAATGTGCGACGGGTTAAACGACAAGTAGAGGCTCTCGTTGGAAAAGAGAACGTAACTGACGAGGAAGTTGACAAGATATGCTACTCTAGGGATGCCTGGCCACTCCGCCTTATTGGTCTTGGACGGTTGGTTACCGATCCACAGCCTGATCTCATCGTTTGGCCACAAACTGTAGCGCATATACAACGCATTCTAAAGTTAGCCAATGATGAAAGGATTCCAATAATCCCCGTTTCAGGGGGTGGTGGTGTCTGTGGAGGCACCCTTCCTATCCAGGGCGGCATAGTCCTAGACCTGAAAAAGATGGACCATGTCCTAGAGCTTGACGAGACATCACTCACAGTCACAGTGGAACCTGGTATCCTCGGACAGGAACTTGAAGAGTACCTGAATTCTCGTGGTTACACTTCTGGCCATTATCCCTCCTCCATGTTTAGCTCTGCTTATGGAGGGTTCGCTGCAGCCCGTTCAGCTGGTAACCTCTCCTCCAAATATGGAAAAATCGAAGACATGATCACAGGCATTGAGGTTGTTCTGCCAAATGGAGAACTATTACGCACAAAAGCTGTACCTCGCTCATCCATGGGTCCTGACCTAAAACAACTATTCATCGGGTCTGAGGGAACTTATGGAATAATCACCCAAATCACTCTCAAAATCTGTCCTATGCCTGAAGCCACAAAGTTTGCCTCGTTCCTCTTCCCTGATTTGCACTCAGGCATGGAGGCAGTCATCCAAGTGTTTCGACAAGATTTACGTCCCGCACTCATCCGACTCTATGATGAAAACGAAACCCGCTTTGTAATGAGTCGCTTTACACTTCCACCCGAAGGTGCATGTGTTCTAAATTTCATGTATCAAGCAACAAAAGAAATCGTACGTCTAGAGAACCGGACTATTGGGAGAATTTGTCAGGAGGTTGGCGCTGAAAACCTTGGTCCAGGTCCATCGAAGCACTGGTGGGGTAACCGTTTCGATCTCTATTATCCCTCGAATCTGAATATGGGTCATGGCATGCTCTATGATGTACTCGATGTGGCAGCCAGCTACACTAACCTCGAAAATATGTATTGGGAGATGCGCCGTGCCATCGAAGACCTCGGCATCAACACAATGAGCCACTTCTCCCACTTCTACACCGATGGTGGCAACATCTACGTCATCTTCATCGGTCAAGCAAGTTCACACGAAGAGGTCGAAGAAAAATACGAACAAGTCTGGAAAGTAGGACTAGAAGCCGCCCATAACGCAAGCGGCACACTTAGCCATCAGCATGGTGTAGGTCTACTCAAGGGTCCTTGGATGCGTAAAGAGCATGGTTCCTCTGGCTTCGCCCTGCTTCAGGCGATAAAACAGTATCTAGACCCTAATAACATAATGAATCCGGGTAAGCTAGGCTTTAGTGGCACAGAACAATAAGCTAGAGTTCACCGATATCCTCACTCCAGAGTTCTGGGTTCGCCTTAATGAACTCC
>JABXGU010000754.1 GCA_016550415.1 archaeon
AAACGACACTGTAATTGAGGCTGGAGGCTATTTGCTGATTTGGGCTGACGCTTCTGATTCAGATGGGCTTCATTGCGGTTTTGGTCTTCGCGCAAACGGAGAGGACATTGCTCTTTTCGCTTCTGACGGCACAACTTTGATTGACTCAATAACCTACACTAAACAGCTTCAGGATGTTTCATATGGTAGAGTGTCCGATGGAGCAGAAACTTGGGAACATCTACTGTCGGCAACTCCTGGATGGGGAAACAACACTAAACAGCCTTATGACGCTGAATCTTCACTTCCTGTGATTCTCATGCTTGTTGGTATAATTGGAGTTGTAGCTGTTCTCTTCGTTGCCATAACCAAATACAGCGGAAAGCGCAGGTGATTTCATGATTGATCGTGAAGGGCATCGTCTAAGGCATGAATTGAAGTATCATCTTACTTTTATGCAGTACAGGATTCTTAGGCGGAAGTTGGGGGCAGTTCTTAAGCTGGATTCCCATGCTGGACCTGATGGACGTTACCATATTCGAAGCCTATATTTCGATGACTTCAGGAACACCGCTTTTTTTGATAAGATGGCTGGCGTTCCTACCCGCCAGAAGTATCGGATGCGCATCTACAATGTTTGTGACGATTTCATCAAGTTTGAGCGGAAAAACAAGTTTAACGAGTACGTCTTTAAGGAGACCGCAGTGCTCAGTAGAGAGGAAGCTGACCGCATCATAAATGGGGACGTTGCTTTTTTGGCTGATTCCGACAGCAAGCTTCTGAAGTGTTTTTATCTGGAGTGCCGCCGTAATCTTTTGCGTCCTGTGGTGTTGGTGGAATATCTTCGTGAGGCATATGTTCATCCTGTTGGTGATACTAGAGTTACTTTTGATATTGGTTTGCGTACTGGTTTAGGACCTGTTTCTCTTTTTGATCAGGATGCTTCTACTGTTGGGATTCATGAGGAACCAGGTGTGATTTTGGAGGTTAAGTTTGGCAGTGTTCTTCCTGAGGTCGTTCGGGGTTTGTTTTCGGGCGGGATTCGTCCGCGGTCTGCTATTGGAAAGTTTGTGCTGTGTAGGGGATCGACAGGTGTTCTGGTTTGATGTTTTTGTTGGTGGACTTTTGTTTTACCTAAAAAACGAAGTTTCCGCGCGCGCATCATGTTCCTTTATCACCAGTGACGCAGAGGATGAAAATTATGTCTAGATTAGACATACACTCATAATGGAATCACGAAGAGTCATCTTTTCGATTCTTTTTGCTCCCTCGAGATTGGCTCTAAGCTGACTGTCTTTTTATATCCTGTTTCAGTAGCACAATAGAAGAGTAAATGAATGTCACCGTCTGCTACCGACGGTTGTTGCCACCCCAGAAATGGTGTGCCACCGATAATCGTTACAACCTCGGAAATAGTAAAGTTGGTATATTTGGTTCCTGGAGTGTAGGTTCCATTTTCATATATGCCGTATGAGAGAGTACCTGTGGAGCTTCCTCCCAGATACAAGTCATATGAACCGGTTGTAAGCTCAGGAGAAGAGAACACTATCGATTGATATGCTTTTGTGGGTTTAAATGTAAGAACTGTTTCACCTGAAGCAGTTTGGATATTCACTAGTCTATTAGCGAACTGCGGGAAGCGAAAGTTTACGAGTACGGAATATTGAGTAGATATTGGGCTTGGAGCCTGTGCCATATCGGAGCTTCCTACCCCAACTAATGTTCCGCCGGTGAGGTTGAATGAACCCATACCATAATCTACCACACCGTTAGGGAAGGATCCTGGAACCGGGCCATTAATAATCAAAACACCACCACTCATCTCGATGTATCCATCTGAATCGAGACCGTCACAATCTGATTCGATGTAGATAAAACCGCCGTTGATGAATATGTAGTATTCACCTGGAGGTCCAAAACCGCCGCCGCCCCATCCTCCCCATCCTCCATCCCCATTCCCTTCGGCTACGTTAATTCCGTCATCGCTTGCATAAATCTCAAAATGGCCATTGTTGATGGTGATTTTCATGTTACTCTCTAGCCCTTCATAGGATTGTGATATGACAAATGTTCCGCCATTGATTTCCAAAGATGTATCTGCATGTATGCCGTCATCCCCTGAAGCAATGTGGTATGTACCGTTATTTATGAGGATCAGGTGATCTGAGTGAATTGCATCATCAGAAGAGTTGATGGTAAAATTTCCATCATCTATAACTATACAGACCACGGCTTTTAGCCCTTTAGTGGATACATCTTCCTCAGGTGCTACAGAGCTTCCGCCGCCGCTTGTCAACGTGATGATCCCGCCGGTTACCAAAAGGTCGGTTTGGGCAGTAATAGCGTCCCCGTTGGTAGAAGTAATATCTATCGTACCACCTTCAATAGAAATATACCCTCTGTTTTCTTCTTCGGCATTATCCGATTTCAAGCCGTCGCCAACAGAATTTACTGTGATGTTTCCACCTTTAATCACTAGATAATTTTTACCCCTAATCCCGTCATCGACTGAAGTTACCGCAATATTTCCGCTTTTAATGATGAGCCCGTCATTACTTCGA
>JABXGU010000755.1 GCA_016550415.1 archaeon
GCATCCGGCAACATAGCCCTCCTGATAAAGCACTTCTATGTAATCATGAGCCCAATAATCGAAGGGTACGTCAACGAAGGTGGTGGGGTCGACAAGCTCTCCCAATTGAATAACAAGTGTCGGTCGGCCTTCTTCGTTCCAATCATCTGTATCGGAGGAATTAAAATATTTTCCACTGTGATAAGCACTATCAGATTCATAAAACGCTAATCTTAAAGGTTCTCCAGACTCATAGGCATCAGCTACCGCCAGACTTACATCCCAACTGAAGGGTGTGCCGGGCCAATCCGCGTCCACGGGATCCACCCAAGTAGCTGCGATAGTCTCAACTGCCAACGGTGCATTATTCCAAACCAATGTGTCCTTATACCAGTCATCCGAAATAATGAGAGCTTGGATTAACGAAGGTTGTGCCTCCGGTGGATATGAGTTGCCCATTTTGTACAAGATTAATTCAGCCGAAATCACAACACGATCTGATGGCAAGGAGTCAAGTGGAAAGGTCACATAATATTTGCTAAAGCATGGCCAATCAGCCACATCCGCTTGATTTTGAATGTTAATTATTTTTGCGCCAGTGTAGTTGGCTTCACCCCATTCAGTCCACCAATTTAATCCTTCACCGCACATCGTCGTTCCACCAACTTGTCCATCCTGCACAATTGCACCATCTAGTTTATGTCGAATTGTGATTTTCTCACTTGGAATGGCATTGGGTTCCTCATATGTGGGTAATCCAAAAACTAGTTGACCCCAATTTTCAGGTACATTAGGGAACATATACTCAGGCCAGACCTTATCAGCGATGAATGTGCCTTCAAGATCATCCCGATCGTGCAAAGACACTGCTATCCCCCAAGTAGTCCCATTATCTGGAGGTCCAATTAAGTTAAGGCTTGAGAAGGGGATTCGAAAAGTTGTAACCCACCCTTTGTCATCTACACCATCATTTGGTGCATTTCCGCGCCATCCACTTTCAGTAGTAAAAACGATGGGAGCTTCTTCCCAATCAGCACCATTACCTTGGTATGAAAATTGGAAATTTTCTCGCGTTTCCCACCAGTTAAGTTGGCTGATGAATTTATAGGAATCTGAACTAGGAACACTTCCAAAATTACCACTAAGATTTAAAAAAAGGCTAAATGCATCCCAATCATCCAAATCCTCCGATGAAGGGGTGCTATCGTACCAAAGCAAACGATCGAAAGCAGCCATTCTGACGTACAACTCATCATCGTTGTAGCCTACACGAACATCTGCAAAATTTTCTGTTGGGGTAATTCTGCCAAACCAAAAGATCGCCGTCTCGTCGAAACTGACCTCTTCAGTACCAAAATATGGAGCGTTAACCCGACGAACGATAGGTGCATCAGCTTGGGCAGTTTCAACATCAAATCCCAAACCGAAATATCCCCATGGAATGATTACAAGGAGGAGGAGGATGAAAATATTTACAAATGGCCGCAAAATGGATCTAAGAGATAGGGGAAGATGACGTAATCGGATATTTGTGAGAGATGAATTGCTGTAATGAAAATACATCCGGCCCCTTCCTCCTCTACATATATGCATACATGTAAGGGATCACGGTTTATTTTTTCGATAGATTTATGCTCTCGCATCTGGAGTTATGTCGAAACGCTTACTGCCGATGCGAGATGAATTATAACAATACCATTACTTCGGAAGTAATTCCGATGGCGTAGTCCTCCGATACTATTTTCTTCAAACGCTAGGTTCACCTCAATGGCCAAAAAGTCCTGTTCAAGGTAATTAATCGCGCCAAAGCTTTTGTCTACATACTCAAAAAGAACTACGGACAGTGGATCCCAAAAACTGGACTCCTACGGAAGCAGGATCTAGACTTCAGAATGGAGGTCCACAATGGCAAAGAGGCGCACATTCAGCCCTGAGTTTAAGGCCAAGGTTGTGCTCGAGATGCTTCTCGATAACAAAAGCCTCTCCCAGGCGAGTAGAGAATATCGGATCATAGATTCGGTCCTTTCCCGCTGGAAGCAGGAATTCATCAAACACTCTGCGAAGGTATTTGAGTCAGATCCCAGGCGAGACGAACGGGATGAACGCATCGCTGAGCTGGAACGCATGGTGGGCCGACTGGCCATGGAACTCGAGATGGCAAAAAAAGTATCCAATCACTTGCGTTGAGCACCGAGAAGAAGCGAGAGATTGTGTCCTTGTTTCAGGAGCAGAAAGGGTATCCTGTGCGGAGCCTTTGCCGTCTGCGGGATTTACCTCGAAGCAGCTGCTACTATGGTTCGGAAAAGCGGAAAGAAGATGAGCTACGGCAAGCCTTGAGAACGCATGAGCCCGAGATCCATCAAGCGATCAGGGGGTTCAA
>JABXGU010000756.1 GCA_016550415.1 archaeon
CTACTATTACTGGGAAAGGGAACATCCACATGGCGCAGGGTTACGGTGTCAAAGCTTTCGCGAAAACTAGCTTCGAAATTCAGATGGTATACTCCTTCGTCGTCACCAAGTGTATCCCGTGTGCCATCTCCGGGATGGGGATCAGTATCTACAATGAAAAATCGTTTGACTCCATGCTTCTGTTGGAGCTGTCGAACAAGTAACGCTGAATTATTGTAATAGCAAAATCCCCAGAATGAGTCACGACTCGCATGATGACCAGCACACCCAGTAAAGGCAAAGGCGTTCGCCGCCTCTCCGCGCCAAACAGCTTCTCCCGCTCTCACCGCAGCTCCCCCCGAAACTAGGGAGGCAGGATCGTAACCTGATCCTTTCACACGTTTGATATGGTTTGATGTATGAACCGATAATAATAGCTCCTCTTTTACTTCAGAGGCTTGCTCTACTTTAACTGAAGCAGACGATAAGGTGCCTGTCTGCTCAAGATAATCAAAAGCTGGTTGCACTCGACCAGCCAGAACCGGGTATCCTTCAACCGCCATCAAAGGATGATAAATTACAAGAGTTGGCTTCTTTTTCATCACAAATCACATCCAACTACAAGGCAACAAAGGATTTAACAGGCTATGATATTCTACTCAACTGCTCCAGGACGGGAAAAATTTTGGAGATTCGAAAAATCACCAACAAAGAACGAAGCTCGCTGATGGATCTATATCGATATGCCTATACCGAATGGACGGACCAGCCAGTGAAAGATGAAGAACTGGACGAAATTGTTGTAGAGGAGACATTGGGCTTATTTGATGATGGACAACTGGTGTCATCTCTTCGCATTCATGATTTTCAGCAATCCATCCGAGGAATCTTGAAAAACTGTGGAGGTGTTGCTGGAGTGGCTACCTACCCAGAAGCTCGAACGAAGGGGTATGTTCGTCAGTTAATGCGGGCAGGATTCAAGCAGATGCACGAGGACGGACAATCTGTCAGTATGCTTGATCCGTTCAAACCGAGTTTCTATGAGAAATTTGGATATGTTGCCGCAAATGCCCCTTACATAGTGGAAGCACCAATCAATCATCTCCAAACTTCGAACCTCGAATCCTCTTCCTCTGAATGGACTTATGAGCGGCTTCGAGCGGTCGAGGTCCAAGAACCCTTACTCAAATTTATTCGAGAGGTGGGTCCCACGCAATACCACGGCTTTATCATCTTCAGAACGATAACACCCGCAATGTGGAAACAACGCGTAAAAGACAGTCTTGTCGTCTTCATTCGACATAAGGGGAAAATCCAAGCGGCCTGCAGGTATCGAATCAAAGGCGAACGTAGCTCAGGGCGTTGGCAGGCTAATTTAACTGTCATAGATAGTCTCTGGCGTACCCGCGAAGCACGGAATCACCTCTTCTTCTTTCTATCACGACACCAAGATCAGATTGACAATGTAATCATTCACGCTCCTTTTGAAACGAAAGTTGAACACTGGTTCAAGGATGTTCGACTCAAAACGGATCGCAAAACCCCCTGGATGGTTCGAATTGTTGATGTCATCAAAGCTTTCGAAAAACTCCCAGGGTTAGGTGAAGACATCATTACCATTGAGGTATCCGATGCTGACTGTCCCTGGAATCACGGAATATTCTCCCTGACATCCGAAAAAGGCTCGCTACATCTTGCTAAAAGCTCAGGGCACCCCGTTGTAACCGCTTCTATTGAAGCTTTATCCTCTCTAGTGTATGGCACCCAGCCACTAGAAGAACTCGAATTTAGGGGTAAAATCACAATTACCGAGGAATGGGCTAGACATACCCTGCAGAGATGGTTTTCACCGCTCCCCCTGTATAATGTTGTATACTTTTAATGAAATCATAACACGAGGTTTTATAGGTAGAAACATCCTTGGGTTGATTCTCACATCATCAGGTGTGTTCCATGGGCTTTGAAATACCCCTTGATAAAATCCGCGAAGCGATTCAAGCACACTTAGCTTTTTCATCCGATCCCACTACTCGGACAATCACTCTTGAATTCAAAGGAACCATTTATGAAGAAATGCCCTTTGGCGACATGCTTGAAGATGAAGAAGGACTGA
>JABXGU010000757.1 GCA_016550415.1 archaeon
CATGCGTTGTCTTCCGCAGCTCCCGCAGAAATTCACCATAATATTCCACGTTATACTCAGCAATCTTGGCTTTTCTCGTCAGCTTATCCTCAATCTTCTGCAATTCACCTAACCGAGTCATCATAGGCTCAGGAATCGTCACACCTGGTACATATTTGGAGGTTGAAGTAGAGATGTGGAGGTGGACGACCCCATTTTAACTACAGTTATGTTTTGATAGTATCAATCAAGTATGAGATTGGTTTTTAATTAGGTTCAAAAATTTAATCAACTAATTAATTTCAACTGGATTAATAAGGCACCATTTCTTTTCTCGAAGTGGTGTGAGGAAGAAGGCAATCGGTTTCGCTGAATTATCTAATTATATTGTAGTTCTTGTATGCTCCTTTTGCCTTTAGAGCACGAGCATTTCGTATTGGAGGAAGCTACTAGCATATTTGGAAAACAGAATGAATCTTCTTTTTTATAGGTGAATTGAAAATGAATATGCAAAAATCAGTACTAATGGCTTCAACCGCAGTGGTAATATTTGCAATTTTCTTTGCACCGGTATTTGCGACCAAACAACAAACACTCAGGATAACTTATGTTGATATTGTAGTATCTGCGCCTACTGGAAAGGATTGGACTGGAGTATACGGTAGGAGTGGAAGCTCTCAATCAGTTGATGGGGAAGGGTCAGCTTCTTATCATGTTCAAGTCGGAGATGATACCTACTTCATTGTGAGTGCCGTCTTCCAGAAAGGTGTGCTAACTGGCGACGAAAGTTGGGAATTAAGCGTTAGTATCGTCGATTCGGATGGCACGACACAAGAATCCGCCTCCACTACAGCTGACTATGGCGTAGTCAGTGTTGTATGGAGTTGTTACATTGTCCAAGGACCTGCGACACCAACAACACCAATCACTTATCCAATGCTGGATCCTGAGACTATGGCAATTTTTAGTGTGATTGGGATAACCTTGTTTGTGGTAGTCGTAATCGTGGTAATAGCTGTTTATTTGCGACGAAAAAAGGTTCTCTACACTCGTCGAATGCGTCTGCATTCAACCGATGAGGGACCTGAGGGGTTACTGGAACAACCCAAAGAATCGCCTAAACAAACCATACTACCGAAATACTGTACGAAATGCGGGGCTTCAATTGAGGGAATGAAGTTCTGTGGTCAATGTGGAACTTCAATAGAGGATATGAAGTAACTGTTTATAATTCCCCTAGAAATAACTCTATCATTCATTGGCAAGTTTCGTTCCACATTGATTACAATATTTCTGCCCTTTTGCTGGAGCCCCACATTTTGGACACCGCGTTTCAGGGGTCAGTTCTTCTTCAGTGACTCGCCAAGTTATAAGGTTATCAAGAATTCGCCAGATGACATGTCCAATCCCAAAGATAACAATCGCGTTGTTAAGGAATCGAAAAGCTTCGATGAAAATCCACATTTGAATTGCCTGTTCTTCAAAGCCAGGTAATTCCAAATATAGTTGATACATTGGCACTAAACTAATCTGGATAAACGTATTGATGAGCTGATAGACAGCGAAAACCAAAACTATTTGCAACAAAGCAATGACCAATTGCATTCCAAAACGTGCATACGCACCAGTAGTTTTTCGCATTCCAAATCCACTCCCAGTACTAAAATACTGAATATGAACAAAGAGCCAAGGTTCTCCTTATAATTTGCCTTTGTGGTCAGAATAATTTGATTTCAGTTGTTACTCGTCACTCTGGGAATTCTAATCCCCACCATCGTTTCAATTATCCTTGGTTTAATTCAGGTTGGCATATTATGGATACCGACTCCCTAAACAATATGAGTGGAAATGTTGGAAAACATTAGGAGTCAAGATTGATAACATTAAATTCAGTGTCATTGACTTAGCCTGAATTTTCCGTGTTGGGGTTTTTGAGATAAGGACAGGTTAAAAACCATAGATTTTCATTACTAAATAGAGTAAAATAAAATGCCAACCAATTTAACTGAGGAACAACTGAAATCCGTAATTGACCATAGGGGGCGAATAAATAAACTTGATTCAGCTTTGCTCTTCTTAGCCTCTTCGTTAAGTATTGCCTTTGCACTCCTTCAAATTATGGTCGGGGGCGGAGAAGCATTTTTTATTATTTTGCCTGCTTTAGCTATAGGCTGGTTTCTTCCATTTTGGATCGGTTATCTTTATGGGGCAATAATTAACAATTCACCACTTGATCGAGCACGAGGATGGATCTACCTTGTACTGGGTATAGGTTTGTATGGCGTTATTATAATCATGAATTATCTAAGTGGAATTAATTTTCTTTTCCAAACAATTTTCCAAGTAGTTTTCTTGGGAATATACTTTTTGATTATGGGGCGTTCTCTTGTTCCTATGTGGGTGTTAAAGCAATGTGAGTATTCAGCTACAAATGTTGATAGACATATATCAGGATTAACATCATGGGGAGCATTTATTCTTACCCTGGCATTGGTTGTTCTTTCAAGTTACTCTTCTAAATTCTTTCTTTCAAATTGGGCTATTCAACCTCCGGTCTCGTTTTCTCAGATTATACTATTCGTCGTTCTTTTTCTTATGTGGACAATAATCGAGTACAGGATACATGTATTAATCAGATATTCGGACCCAAATCGCCTTCCTAGTAAGCGCATGATTAATTATGCCATGATTATGGGGTTCAGCCTTTTTCTTGTAGGTTTTATAACATTATTCCTAGTATTTTTCGTTCCGATTTATTCATTCTATCCTTTTAACGAAATTACTTATTCAATTATTATCTTATTCATAGTTGGTGGGCTATTTTCAATCATTTTAGTTCATCCAGAGATCATTCGGCTGAGATGAATTGATGAGTGCTATTCATTTTTAGGTTCATAAGAGGTGTGAATCGTTTACAAAATTATTTAAGATAAAATTTTTTACTCTTTCATAATGGCAAAACGAAAATGGCTGTGGGGATTTTTTTCGATAGGACTTGTTTTTATCTTTGTCTTACCCTTCTGGCAAACCTTACAAAATCCTCCACAGGACAGTATTGAGTTTGGACTCGATTTAATTTTCAACTGCCTTGGAGAAGTGCAATCTAATATGCAATTAAGCTACAAATGGACAGGTACACATATAGAAGAACTAGGTGTTCACTCCCAAGTTAAATGGCGATCAGCTCAAGTTCTAGCATCCGGAACACCCACGGATTCCATTCAAGAGGTTTTAATAGCAGCTTTTGATTCTGTTTCGATAATTGATTGTCCCTTCTTTGTTTATCCAGATGGATCTTGGGAGATGAAAGTATCGACCCAAGTTAAGCAACATATAACTGTTGGTATAGATATTTTTGGTCTTAATGATACAGTCCGAAATATGTTGGTACATGCTGATTTGGAAGTTATCCCGCAATCAGTGAAAAATGAGTTGGCAGTATATGGAGTTGATTGGGTGACTGTAACTGCACATGTATTCCTTCAAATCCAAGGAGCTTTCTTCACAGAGTATTTGAATAACCTTGGTTATCATATTCAGGCTATCTTAGACACAATTCAAGCCATGTTTGATTTCATTTTGGGTACTATTGAGATTAATTGATTCCAAAAAATCTTTATTAGTATGGTTCGGACATGTCTCTTATTTAAAACGAAATAAATTTTGAGAATTTTTAGAACTCTCGTGTCGGACCCACATATCTAAAAGGTGATTCTAACCAAAACTGATACATCCTATCCCCGCAAGGATATCCGTAACCAAACAAATCAGTTTCTACTACATAGAGCGTTTCATCCTTAACAGGAAATAATCCGACTCTGTCATTCTTGTCACGTTTCCTGTTTTCAACCAAATCCCAATTCAGACCTGAAGGTAATACACCACCTAAACTTGATCGAATAAGACCGCGACGAATTAAAACAGGAATACTACAGAGATGTACCGCTAAAAACAGAAAGTACCCTGCAAGCGAATTGATAATAGTCACTAATGATGCCTTGTGCCGTTCTGAAAAGCCTTGGTGTTTCAATGCGTTATAACGATCCCACCACTCCGGTTTTACTCGCTTATCTTTTGACTTCCAGGCTGCAAAGGGAACTAGCTTACGAAAGACCGGTTCAACACCCGTATGACCCATCGCTGTAAACTCAGTTTTCAAAAAAAAGAGTGGTTGTTGGCTCAAAGCATAAAAATCTTCATAGATACACCGATAGTCGCCGATTGTTGGATATTGATCCTTATCTGCAACCTTATTTCGAGCAGTATTTACCCTATTTGTATCGGGAAGATATTCGCAGAAAAGTCCTGCCTCAAAGGCGCTATCAAGACCAGTACCTGCAAGTATTAGTATTTCACTCAGTTCGTTCGACCATACATCATTATGTTCTTCAACAGGAGGTACAAAATTAAAAACATGTAACATCCTTTGTTCCAAGCGTTGATATTGAACCCAAGCCGCATCCATTTTTTCTGCTAATTCCATCTTCACTCCTCCTTTGAAAATTTTGAATATTAATTTACCATTTAGGCTTTAAATGCTCAAGAGCACTTCGCTTCAGAGTAATTCTTTTTCATCGATTTTATTTATCCGAGAAAGTATATTGGCAATTCCAGCAGTAGATGGCATCACCGGTGCACGAACTCTGGCATCGCGGACACAGTTTAACGCCCACATCTGGTGGAGTTTCCAAGGGCTTAGCTTGCTCGGGTCGGTGGACATCGCAATAGTAGACGCTTCCAGCATAGCGATGGGTAGCCTTCACGCCGCATACCCGACATATCTTCCGTATGGGTTCAGGATGCACCTTCTTTACCGGACGTCCAGAGAGTTGCGAAATTAAAACCAAAAGGAGTGTGAACCCACCCATATTCATGATGACGAAGCCAACGATTTGCATCATCATAGCTAGAGCAAAGCTTGGCGTGAAAAGGAACCTTACAGATTGGTTGGCGATGATGAATCCAATGAGAATGAGTGATCCACCGAGTACAATGTATTTATTCGATAGTTTCTGCATGGACATTCCACTCCTATCATAACGGTTCCCTGATTGTATCAGTTCTATTTTGGCGAACCGTTCTCCAGTCTTAGAGTAAGCGTAAGTTTGAATTTAAAGACCATGCACAAGGAGGCAGACAGAATCAGTTGATTAGTTGTTCGCAACGAGAATAGGATTGATTCAGGGTCCACTCATCAAATACGTTTGATGTTCTACCAACACCATCATAGGCTGTATTCAATCTCTCTCAAAATGAATGTCTGAATTTTTTCTACTAGCTGTGGTGAAGGCGAGTCATTCCACTTCTTAATTTGAATATGTTTGAAAGCATTCATCAATGCGGTCTTGAATTTCTCTTGAAACCATATCCGCGCTTCAACCCACTGATTGGTACAGGTCTTATCTAGTTCTACTTCATATGATTCGATTTGGTAAACATCAAAACCCATCGTTAAATCGGTGTGAGATTCAGGGGCAGAGACTAAATGTCCATACATTTGGCCTGGAAGCAGATGGCGAAACCGCGATTCCGGGATAATCTCTTCTTGAAGAACTAGGGCATCAACGATTAATTGGACATCAATATGGGTGGAAAGGCGTCCCGCAAACTTGGTCCCGGTATTAGCCGTGACATATCGGCTGAGCAGGCTCGGCTGCTGATCAATAGCAATCAACCCCAAACCATAAGTTCGCCCTTCCGCATAACACCTTTCTAACAGGGTACGATTCCCCTGCTCCCATTTGGGTCTCGCCTCAGGAATGAACCGATGTGCCTCTTCAAACAGAATCGTCATTAATCGTTCCCGTTCAGCATCATTGACCTTCCGATATTCCCAAAGAGCACTCACTAAAAGTTCAGCAAGCACTTGCTGGTCTCGCACCGAATTGACCCAATCTAATTCAACCGTAACAATCCGTTGGGTGAAGAAAGATGGATCAAACCCGACCATGGTATTAAGGCTTTTACCTAGTTCACCGGCAGACATCAAATGCAATCGACTAACCAGCGCTCGTTGCGTGTTCAGTTCTCGTGAACCCTTTGTTGGAAATTCTTCTACAGCCATTTCCAATTCGCGAAGCGTTGGCCAAACCATTGGGACATCAATTGACTCTGTTAAATAATGTTCTCGATATAAGGCATGAATGCAATCTTGGAGAATCCGACGTGATGGTTCCCCCAACCCATAACCACGCGTAATAATATCCGCAACATTCGCCACCCAAACACTCGGATTCACACCCAACGGGGGCTCTAACGGATTCAATTTCAAACACGGTAATCGACCAACAGCCAGCGACGAGGCTGAGTAACCACAGTGATAGGCCCACTGAATAACATCACGATATTCACCTTTGACATCTAAAATGAACACATCACCAAGCTCGACTGCCCTCTGGACAAGAATCTTCGCCAAGTTGGTCTTCCCAGCACCGACACTACCAGCAATCAAGATGTTCCTGAGAAAATGAAACTCATCCAGGAGCGATGAATCAAAAGGACGGACAACCTGGCTCACAAACGCGTTCCTCCAGATTTTTTCTGCTCCATCTGGCGAAGCCATTCCAAATCCACTCCAGCAACGCTCGCCATTTTCAGAAGGCGTTGCCGCTCAATATGATATTGAGATTCACTTTGTAATCCAAGAAGCATCCGCCATGCTTGGCATTTTTCCAATTCTTCAATTAGTGAAATGAACGAAACGCGGTTAAGTGTCACTCGTCCAGCCCGAGCCTGAGCCCGAGTAGCAGGTTCCTCTTTGATATCCTTAAACTGTGTGCGAACAACTTGGAGGGCAACCTCTCGCATCCCCTGCAATAGCTTCTGCCCGATCAGGGTCAAACAGAAGACTTTCCGTGGACCCCGTTGAAACCCCACATACCGTTCCACAACCACCTCTGCCTTACGAAGTATCGCTAAGTGGCGTGAAGCATTGCTGGGATCTGTTTTTAGTAATGCTGCTAATTCCGTCAACGATGTATCCTTATCTTCAAGTCGTAAAAGAATTGCAAACCGTTTCGCGCAGCTAAACAGTTTCCCTAATGCCATCATCCACCCCGTCACGCCACGATGGTCAGCATCATCGCTCTGGAGAACTGGTGGAAGGTCGCGTTTTGAATCGCCAATTAGACTATTCAACACCGTTCACCTCGCTTCGCCGCGGAATTTGAGTCGTTTAAATAACTTGCGATGACATGCAACAAGTTGCACACTCATACACATCTCCCGAGTTACATCACAGGTAAATGCAAACGACTTGCAAAGAAAAGAAAACAGCAGCAGCATTCTGGAGGCTTCTACAACTCTTACATGGCATTGCACAGTATCCGAATGTACTTAAAGAATGAACTCCCATAGAATAAGCGTCTAATAGCGTTAAACTCCAAGATCTTCCAGATACTCAATCCTTTTCACAACTTCTCTCTTCTTAGCCTTCGTAGTTTTCACGCTTTTAGATTCTCTTCAACTTCGATTTGACTCTTTTAATAAAAAATTAAGAGGTGATGTATAGATGACAAACAATCAGATCGAATCCATAAACCACTCCCTACACACCCCATCTCAACGCTGGGAATTCATACAGACACAAGCCACAACCCCCCTCGCCCAAACCCTCCTCAACCAATGGGCCCAACAAGCCTGGACCCTCGTCGAAACACAACTCGCCAAACACCCTTTCCTCCAAGAACGCCCCACCTTCAAACACCGATACACCTACGCCCTCTGGTACCACATCCTCACCCTCGCCAAACAACACAACGTCCTCCCAACCAAATCCCTCCACCAACTCACCCAAACTCTCAACCTCCCCCATGAAACCGTCCGCAGCTGGATACTTGGTTACAAAACAACAAGCCTGTTAACCAGCATTAATAAACTCGACCAAACCCACCAACGCCTCACCCACTCCTACCCTACCGAAGCACTCCAACACCGACTCAACCCCTCCCACGTCTACACCCACTTCAAACCCCTACACGATACCCCCAAACACATCCCCAACCGACCACAACAAATCGCCACCGCCATCCAACACCTCCACACCACCCACCCCCTCAAAACCCCAGTCGTCTTCGCTGAACTCCGCCCCTGCCACCCAAATGGACCAAGTTGGCTCCGAACCATCGCCCAAGAAATCCACCACCACTTACACGAAATCCAACACCAACTCACCACAACCATCAATAACAAGACCCTACGAATCGGCGTGGCCAACAACATCCTCTACATCTGGGAAAAAACCGACAATCCCGATAACTGGCTCAACATCTACGCCGACGAACTCATCCACCTTCCCTCACCCAAAGCCAAACGCCAACTCGTGGAAACCGTCCGACGCCATCTACTAATACAAAAACAAGGACTAAGTCGTCTGATTACCCAACTAACCAACCGTTCAAGAGACTCCTACCATCCCGCATCAAGAATACGAGCCCTTCATTATCGCTACTCCTATTTACTTGGATCTTCGCTACATTTCCTCCTCGATACAACGGGGCAAGATCTTAATGATATCCAAATAGATAGAATTGGTCGCGGTTCCCAAGGATACGGCTATATCCACGAACCCCGATTTCCACAAGGCGAAGAACTCAACGAATTTCGAGCCCGCGCCCTCGCAATTATACTCTCAGATGGCACGATTGATGCTGCTGGAATTCTCAAATACTCAGAAAAATCGCGTTCAAGACGCAACTATGTTAAGAATCTATTCAGTGCGACACTTGGGAAAATCGATACAAATGATAGAGACTACACTCTACGTTTTCCAGTTGTAGTTGGGCGGATTCTTCAACGCTGGGGCGTGCCTATAGGTGACAAGATCATACAAGCCGTTCATCTCCCAGAGACTGTCTTATATGGAAACAATCGAATTCGCTGCGCATATCTCCAAGAAGTGGTTCCCGAAGACGGAGCCTTTGGCGTTTACAAGAATAAAGCCAGATTTCTCATTGGTCGGACAAAAGTACTAGATGCAGGCGAAAAAACAGAGCAGTATAACTTTACCTCATTGATTTCTGACGAACTAAAAGAAGTATTTACAAATCTAGCAACCAAGAACGCTCGCAAAAAAGAACACGATACATTAGCACATTATGTTATGTCTCTGACCTGGGGAAAATTAAAGGAAAAATCAAAAACTTCTCAACATGAGCAACTCTCTGAAAAGGTTGAGCAACTGAAAAAATTAGTTCGCATGAATCCTCCTGAGCTTTTAGCTGATGAGAAATCGTTGCTCGAAAGCATCGGTATTAAAAGCCGGATGGTTCCCGTACGAATAACACTTTTTGAAACTGGACGAATAAGTGTGAGCTGGGAACTCGTAACCCGAAGACGAAATGAAGTTATTAAATGGGCCTTGCTTGCACCACCTTCGAGCGGACGGAAACGGAAAGATGTAGAAATTTGGCTCTCAAGAAATTTGGAGCAAACTAGACCCGTTAAAGGGTCCTAAACCAGGGACGATTTCTGAATTCTTGATTATTGATGTTAGAAACCTGCGGCTTCAATTAGCATAGGGATTAACTCTTCCCATTTCACCGCCATTACATGACAACCCGCAGCCTGTGTAGTTTTTCGAAGTTCCCGGATAAAATCACCATAGTATTCAACATTCAATTCGGCAATCTTCTCTTTCCTACGTGGCTTATCTTCAATCCTCTTCAATTCTTCTAACTGACCAAGTAGCTCCTCAGGAACTGAAACACCTGGGACGTACCGATTCATCCACTGACCTATCTTGTACGATTTCAATGGGAAGATGCCGACCAGTGTGGGGACTTTGACGTGTTTGATGGCTTTCATGAATTCCTTGGCGGTTTCAATCTCGAAGACCACTTGAGTCTGTGCGAACTCTGCGCCGACGGATTC
>JABXGU010000758.1 GCA_016550415.1 archaeon
GAATACGTTAACGAACATGTCGGAGATCTCCGCAAGCACCACTCCGAATTGGAAATCAAACTCGTCTTAAAAAGCGAACAAAACGACGTCATAGGGGGGATTCTTGGAGAAACTACTCTTGGAGCAATGTATATTGCACGAATATGGGTTCATGAAAACTACCGCCGCCAGGGACAGGGAAAAAGACTCTTGCTAGCTGCCGAGAAGAAAGCCCATGAAACTGGCTGCCAAGCTGCACTTCTGGCAGTCTATTCATTCCAATCACCTGAATTTTTCAAGAAACTTGGCTATGAGATCTTTGGAGTTTCTGATGGCTATCCGCCTCCAATCAAGGAATATTATATGCAGAAGCGGTTCAGATTTTAATTTCCTATAAGATGAATTCATCTCAAAATAGGGAGCTGCTTCATCGCTAAAGCGAAATTCGTCCAAGATGCATTCTTTAAGCCTCCCTCAGGCTCTATCGTTAGTAAACCGGAATACTTCCAGTCCTTTTGAATCAGAGCTAATGCATCAGACAAAGAAAAGGGAGCATGATGAATGATCCATTGCTCCTTTTCCAACCGACCACGTAGATGAATATTTACTATCTTCTGTTTTACCGTTTCGAATCGTTCGAGTTCATTATACATACCAGCCCATCGAAGATCAAGTGTAATCCATACAAAGTCTTTGACAACGTCAAAGGGACTTTTCTGCTCAAGATTGGTTGGCACATTTTCAACAGCTGCTTTTATTCCTGGATACTCGGTAGCAATCGAATCCAAAGTTCGCATAAGTTGGTCTGGATCAAATTGCTTTCTCCAAGTATCCCACAGGTGGAAGACACAAACCTTTGCATCGACTTGGTTGGCTAGATACATGGAATCATGAATGAGTTGTTTTCCTCGCTGAATTTCACGTCGTTTCTTACTACATAAGCAAATACCTACATCGCGATTCGCATGAATAGAAAGAATTGGCAAGCCCGAAGATTGTAAAATCTGAGCCAACTCATCAATAGTATATTTCTCACAGATTTCCCAGAACTTGATACGGAAATCAAATTTGGCTTTATCCATGGGTGGCCCATATTTATCCCATTCTCCTAGGTTCTGAAACTCGAATCCATCAACCAGTTTCTCATTTCGCATGCGGTGCATGACTTCCAGTATCGCATCCAATTCGTACCCTCTACGATCGATTAAGACTGCCAGTGGTGGAGTGGTGATTGAAAGCTGACTCAAGTGACCATGCCTTCTAAGTTTTTAGGGGCAGTAGGTTGCTTTTGATGCTTATGCTTCAATGATATCGCGAAATAAGCAAGCCTTAAGCAAGACAAAGCCCAACAGTAACCAGGTTGTGAGATTTTGTCTTCCTTTGTCGAGGATTTTGGTCCATTTCATGATAAGACGTGGATTAATGCCTCCAGTATTGGTGCAATGCCCAGAGTCGCATATGAAGCCGCTCAAGAAGTTATCAAATGGAACACTAAACCTTACAAGATTAGTGAAACCATTTTCGAAGATACTCCGCAGAATCTTAAAGCAGTTCTTGGACAGCTGATCAGCGCCCCAGCTGAAGAGATCATTTTAGGAAACAGCGCCTCTTATGGTCTCCATCTTTGGGCCAATGGTATCCCATTACAAAAAGGCGATGAGGTACTCCTTGTTAAGGGAGACTTTCCAGCCACAATTTTACCCTGGATTTACCTTAGGAAAAAAGGAATAACTGTAAAGGAAATTCAACCTGAAGAAGGCGTTCTTCAACCTGACGACCTCAAAAAGGCTATCACGGATGCAACAAGAATTCTTTGTGCCACGTGGGTTGATTCATTTACTGGATACAAAATTGATGCAAAAGCCATCGGGACCCTTTGCAAGAAACACCATATAATGTATCTATTGAACGTCACACAAGGATTAGGTGGCATTCCTTTCAAAGTAAAGAATGCACTAGTTGATGGCCTTACGTGTACTGGGTACAAATGGTTGTGTGGACCCTATGCCACCGGTTTCGCTTGGATGAAGAGAAAACATATCAACAATCTAGAATACAATCAAGCCTACTGGATTCCTATGCAGGGAGACCGCGAGTTAAACAAAATCCGTGATTATCAAATACTCACAGGAATTGGAGCGGCCCAGTATGATGTTTTTGGGACCGCCAATCTCTTCAACTTCATTCCCTGGACAGAATCCGTGAAATTACTTCTTAGACATGGAATCCAAAGTATTGAAAAACACAATTCCAACCTTGTTGACCAGTTCATCAAGGGATTGGACCATTCAAAATATGACGTTAAAAGTCCGATAAGCGGCTCTAAACGTTCAGCAATTATCTTAGTAAGTCACAAAGAACCAGAACGGAATAAGGCAATTTATGAACTCCTCGGGGAAGGAAAGGTCTTCATCTCTTTTCGAGAAGGACTAATGCGCTTCTCACCCCACCTTTACAATACTCCTGAAGACATTGAAAAAGCCCTTAAAATCTTGAATAATCTCAGCTAAGCAGTGTGAAAATTGCTTATAAAGGAAAACCTGTCACACTAGATTTTTAGGAACCAACAATGCATAAGGGCGAGGGATTTGGCATGTTCAATGTTACTTTAGTTCGATTCTCCGATATGAAGAATAAAGATATTGTTGACAGCAATGGTGAGACCATTGGACGCGTAATCGACTTCCATTTCGAACTCAAAGATGGCAAAGTCATCTTCAAAAGTATCGTAATGGGTGGCAGTCGCATCGAAGAATTCCTCGAGCGAATTGGCGCAAAAGCTGACATCGATCCATTCTTTTCTCTTGAAGTGATTGACCGCTACGAACCAGGGAAACTTCACCTAAAGATCCCTTACGAGAAACTCAGCGAACCCGTAAAAATCGGTCAGAATGAGAAACTACTTTCGGAGTTAGGAAAGTACTCTGTAGTTGATTGTGACGGCAACACCCTAGGGAAGTTCCGCGATGTCATTTTCGACGAGAAGGCACGACCCTGGTTTGTCGTAGAAGGGGGTTTCTTCGAAGAAAGTTTTGAAAAACTTGGCATCAGAGCTGATATCGATCCACTAGTTCCCCCTGAATTCATTGACCAAATGACCGACAAGAAAATCATTCTCAAACACACCAGAATGACCTTAATGACTACTGCAGAACGAGAATGGCAAGAACACAAACGTCAACTCACCCTTGAAGGGCAACCTGCAGCATTTCATCAACAGTTTCTCTGGCTTCAACCGCAGTCTACAGTCCGATAATAGCTAGTTCATTACAACGTGCTATTCAGTCATTGTAATGTACTATAGAGCCAATTCATACTTTCTTGAAATTTAATTGATAAACAAACCAATTCCCAAACTCAGAATGAAGAATGAATCCAGCTTCATCAGCCCACTGCTTTACAGTTTTTCTCCTTGGATAGTCAGGATCTGGGGCTAACTCGCTTAAAGAGACAAGGCCATCTGGTTTCAGTATTCGATGAATTTCTCTAAGTACTTTCACAGGCTGAGGAATTTCTGGAAGACAAGCAATGGCAATGACCCGATCGATGCTCTCATTCTTGAAGGAGAAGGCATGAGCATTATCAATTTGAGGAATGATGTTTAAAATGCTCTCTTGAGCGATGCGCTGTTTTAAGCCAGCGATAACCGCTTCAGAGATGTCAACAGCATATACCACGCCATCCGGTAACACCCGTTTAGCAAATTCAATGGTATAGCTTCCCTTTCCAGGGCCAATCTCAACCACGATCATTCCTGGTCTAAGATAGAGTTGGTCTGCAACGGTACTTGGTTTTTGGACAAACCTTCGACGCCATGGGTTGTCAATGAATCGTGTTAAATACGCCGGGATTGGGAATTTCCGATACCGGCGGACAACTCGAATAAGCAAACAAGCAAAGAAGATAATGAGAAGGAAGCCAATCATCAGCCATTGCATGAAGATTAGCCACTGCACTCTATTTTACTCCTTCAATCATCATATAATCCAGCTTCGCGAACCATGTCCTTAATCATGGTATAACCCATCCATGGAAA
>JABXGU010000759.1 GCA_016550415.1 archaeon
TTGCAAGGAAGCCAGATGAACGGGATTTCCTCTTTGACTATTATATTCTTGGAAAACCAGAAAGTATCATATCAAAATTAGCCACAGAATCTGCCCTACGTAGTCACATTCTCTCCACTATTGCTATGAATTATGCATCAAATAAGACTGGCATAATGGACTTCATCAGTCAAACCTTCTTTGGTCACCAGCGAGACCCTGATGAAGTTACCTACATGGTCGACATAATCGTCAAATTTCTACTAGATGAAGGTCTATTGGAAAGCCGGGCAAATCGCCTTTTTGCTACAAAATTTGGACGCCGTGTTTCTCAACTTTACATTGATCCAAAATCTGCAGTCATCATAAGAGATGGACTATCCTCTGCATCAACCATTCTGGACAGAACAACTCCCATCTCATATCTGCATTTAATTTGTCACACTCCTGATATGGTTAACCTCTACCTTCGGCGCAGTGAAGATGAAAGCATTAATGATTTTGTAGTTGAGCATCTCGACGAATTTATTGTACCAGTACCGAATCCCCATCATGATCCTAGTAAGTATGAGTTCTTCTTGGCTGAGGTAAAAACTGCGATGCTTGCAAAGGGCTGGGTTGAGGAACTCACAGAAGACCAGCTTATCAGCCAATTTGGTGTTGGTTCTGGTGATTTACTCCGTTTAGTGGACACTCAAGTCTGGCTTATCCATGCCTGTCGTGAACTTGCTCGAATCTTCAAGTTTGACGACTTAGTTTCTGAGCTTGAAGAGCTTGAACTTCGTATACGCTATGGTATCAAACGAGAACTTGCAGAACTTGTGGCCCTTCAAGGAATCGGACGTGTTCGAGCTCGCTTCCTCTTCCGGTCCGGTTTTATTTCAAAACAAATGATTCGTGATGCTCCACTTGCTAAACTTGCTTCAATACCTACAATTGGTCCTCAGATTGCTCAATCAATCAAAACCCAGTGTGGCGGAGTCATCGCACCCGAAGAAGAACAATCATTAAAGGACTCTCATCGTCAAACAACTAGGCAGTCAAGATTGCCAATCGACTGAGGAAAATTAAGATCTATTGAGGGTAACATTATGACGACTGGTATTTTTTACCATGATGCTTTCTTAAAGCATGATGCTGGGTGGGGGCATCCAGAATGCCCCGAACGACTGACAGCCATAATGAATTTTCTTCAAGAACGAAAGGTATTCGATAATAAGCATATACGCTTAATCAAACCAAGGGCTGCAACCATCCCCGAACTCGAACGCGTACATCCAAAGGACTATATTGACCTAGTCCATGTTGCCTCAGACCGCGAAGCCCGATTTGATAGAGATACTCAGGCATCCAAAGGCTCCTACAATGCTGCTATCCTGGCTGCTGGTGCAGGCATCAAAGCTTGGGAACTCGTTCTCAAAGGCGAAATCTCCAACGCCTTTGCCCTTGTCAGACCTCCTGGTCATCATGCACATGCTACTTCCGCTGAAGGCTTTTGTCTTTTCAACAATGTTGTCATCGGTGCACGTCATATTAGAGCAACAATGCCCAAAAGTCGAGTCATTATACTCGATGTTGACGCTCACCATGGCAATGGCACCCAAGATATCCTCTATGGTGATCAATCAGTTCTGTATATTGGACTTCACGAAGATGGACGCATCGCATACCCAAACTCTGGTTTTACAAATGAACTAGGTGAAGGTTCTGGTAGGGGCTATAATGTCAATATCCCACTTCCTCCTGGTATCACAGATAAATCATATTTGCTAGCCTTGAAGACGATTTTTCCACCACTTGCCAAGCAATTCAAACCAACAGCAATACTAGTTTCCATTGGTTATGATGGACACTATCGGGATTATCTTACAGAACTAGCCTTGAGTAATACAGGCTTCTTTGAAATAGCAAAGATGGTCATGGATGTTGCTGAGAAGACCTGCAATGGTCGCGTCATAATGTATCTTGAAGGTGGCTATGACCTAAAGGCGCTTTCAGAAAGTGTCTATAACACTCTCGTTCCCATGAGTGGACAAGGCAAGCCAATACCAGACAAATCTCCCGATGAAGACCCTCGAATAAGTAATTATGTCATAAAACTTCTCGATGCAACCAAACAAATCCTTCAACCTTGGTGGCGTATCCCCTAATCAGAGGTTCTTCAATTGTTTTTTTAGCCTGCACTATTGGTCCTGAAAATAGAATTAGAAAGAAGATGGTGGGACCGCCGCGATTTGAACGCGGGATCACCTGCGCCCCAGGCAGGCATCATACCAATCTAGTCTGGCATTCTTCGATTTGAAGTAATGTGACCACGGTCCCGTTGGTGTGGTTCATTAAATTATTCAATTATTTAGCTTTTTTCTGAGCAGTTTCTTTCTTTTCAATATTCGGAGCTGCCACTTAGTGTTTTTGTCTCTAGATAATCGTATATAGGTCCACGTGGTGTTAGTGTACTCTTCTTCAATTTCACAGATGAGACTCTGATATTTCCAAA
>JABXGU010000760.1 GCA_016550415.1 archaeon
CGATTCTAGATAATATGAAGACGATTAATAAAAAGTGTCTCTTGAAGTCACGTGATTCTTTAGATCTAACAATAAGTATGTTTGTTTTATATTTAACCTAGCTATGGACTTCGCCCAGATGGCGACCACATTTTATGCAATATTTTGCCCCAACCGGGTTTTGATGCCCACAGTACGAACATATTGGCTCAGAAGTTGGCAAGGGCCGTGGTATTTCGGCTTCTACGGGCCGTGGGGCTATTTCCTCAGGCATAGGTTCTTCTGGCGTGGCTTCCTCCTCGTAAGTGGGCCTCGCTTCAGGTTCGACCGCAGGCTCGGTTACAGATTCTCTTACACGAGAGGCTCTGGCCGTTATTAGAATGGCTATACCAATTGCTACAAAAGCTCCAATTCCTGCAATCACAAAGAGCCAGGTCAAATCAATCCCGCCATTCAACGGAATGGCCTGGCTAAATACAGCAAATATCGTGAGGTGATCTATGGTAGTCACTAACTCGTTGTTTATTGCATCCACAGACGTAGATAGTTCATACCAACTATTGTCGGTCCAATTCCAGTAATAGATCGCCAAAGTTGATTCATTAAGATCCAAGGCACTCAATTCTTGTGTGGTATAATAGTAGTGTATCACAATGAAAAATCCAGTTGAGTTGCCGGCTGTTATTCTAAAGGCAGAGCCCAATTGGTAGCGTTGGAGTGGACTAGGACCAGGCATACTTGCTCCTGTTATGTCGACTTGGATTGATTGGTTTGAGAAGACCTCCAACATTACATTGAGGGTGCTTGTGGCATCTATTGTGAAGTTGGTCCAGCCAGGCGGAATATCAGAAACCGTGTAGTTGTAGATTGTTGAGTTTATTGCATTTCCCACAGTATCTGTTGCCTCTATTAGGAATGAAACTTGGGTACCATTAGGTTGAGCGGGAATGGTTGTATTATACATTGTACCCCCGTCGTGATACATGGGAGTAAATACCCATCCATAGCCGTAATTAACCTGAAGAATAACAGAAGATAGACCGCTGTGATCCAGTACCTCAGCAGTCACTATTACTTCTTCAAGATAGCTTGGCTGTGTTGGCGAGTAAGCTATGTAGTTTATCAGTGGGGACTCGTCATCTGTAGGGCTTCCCTCCCAGGCTCCATGAGTAGGTTCAGGATAAACACATTTGCGCACAAGACACCAGTCGACTACTGTTGCCGTGCCATTTAATAAATCACCAAATGCCTTAAAGCATAGATTCTTTCCATAATCCCCATCAGGGACATTGGTTGTTGAAAATGTAACGGTAGTTCCATTATTTCTGCCATTTATTTCCGTATAAGCCAATGAACCATTTATCCAACGGATCTCTGATATATGATAATTATTGTCTACATCGGTTGAGGCTTGTGAGGATCTGTAGCTATCACCACCATCCTGAACTCCGTGATAAAACCTTGTTCCGGCGTAGGCCTGCCATCTTCTTATGACGAGCCAGTCGTCTCCACCTTCACCCTCCCCAAGAGCCACCAACCAAGATAAATCGGCTATAGCTGCGCTTTTGGCCCTTGCTGCGCAACCCGTCCCATAGACAGATAAAGTTGTTATTTTGCTATATATATCACTGCCCCCAATCCAACATTCGTTCCATAATACAGAAACATTGCCCTCCGAATACCATTTACCGGCATTCAAACCACTTGAGAAATCATCGAAGAATATGAAGGTATTCTCACCACTGGTTGTTGTATTTGCCTCACTATTGCCGTAATACATGTAAATCAGTGCAGAATCAGAGCTTAGATTGTCGGCTATCTCGACCCAGAATATCGCCCTATCACAGTATACTTTCTCCTCCATCCAGTAGTCCAAGAGTGTTATTCCGTCATCATCGGTGAATCTTATGTCTCCAAAATCTGCCTTACATCTGTTACCACAGTAAACATCAGCTTCGCTATCTACACCAAAACTGTAATGAACTATTATCATGACCTGATAATTTGTGCCCGCACCGGGAGCAGCGTTAATAGTATGACCCTTTCGATAATTCCAACCAGCAAGCCAATTGAATTCTTCATTTCCCCAACCTCTGTGTTCAGGTTCAGGACTCACATATCTACGGACGTAAAAGCCGTCAATGAATGTGTCCCTATTTACTTCTGCTCTACCAAATTGAAGAGGGGAGAACCTGCGTGGATTTCCATAAGGAATTCCAAAACTCCCAGTGTGTTCTGTTCCGCCAACTTCTACATTGACATAGGTCGGGTCAATCTTATATTCAAGCTTATACCACACGTTTGCACTTGTTGACAAGGCCGGTGAATAATCCAGAAATACCCATATCGATCCATTCCACCAACGATGTAGGTTCCCAGCATAATGGACGATTTCTCTGAAGATTGGGACGTAATTTGCCTTCCATATATAACAGTAATGCATGAAGGATGCCCAGTAATAGTAATCCGCACTTCTTCTCCATTTTAGGCCAATAGCTACCCCTCCACTATCTGGCCACTCCTTAGTTTGAACAGTAGTTTCAATATCATCTCCCGATTCGTGGACTCTTAAAACCTTATTTGATCCACCGGCTGGATCATTAACTACCGAGACAGTATCGGATGGACCTATCCCATTAATATCCCACTTGCCTGAATTAACAGTACCACCTTCGAAATCATCAAAGAATATGAAGGTACTCTCTCCATTACTTATTGAGCTAGCCTGGATATTTCCGTAATATATGTAGATTAAGGCTTCACTATCGCTAAGATTGTCCGCTACCTTAACCCAGAAAGTGGCCCTATCATAATCAGCATTTTCTTCCATCCAGTAATCCAATAAGGTTACTCCATCGTCGTCTGTGAATCTTACATCTCCAAAATCAGTTCTGCAATGGTTGTTGCAGTAGACATCAGAAATATTATCTATGCCATGGCTCCAGTGTACAACTACCTTGATATGATAGTTTGTGTCCGCACCAGATGCATTTTCAATAATATGACTTTTCCGGTAGCTCCAGCCGGTAAGCCAACTATACTGTTCGCCTTCCCAACTATCGTGAGTGGGTTCAGGATTGACAAACTTGGAAACAAAGAGCCAGTCCACAACAATGCTTCCAGCAGAGCCTGAGCCTCCACCAGAACATACACCGATGGAAACGTAGACTGAACCAAAAAGCGAATATGTATCTAGTGAGTCAACAAGAACACCATTTGAATAGAATTTATTGCATGCTGTATCTGATACAAGTTCCCAAGTACCTGGCTCACTGGGGTCGCCAATATACACCCATTCTTGATTGTGCGCATAATCTAACACATTGTGTCTCAAGGTAGACCCGTCATAGTGCGTATGAAGTGAGTGCCCCCCATCATAATGGAAGTAGGGAAGGTCCATATCTGCCAGATTTCCTATCTCAAATGTAGGACCTTTCCTCGATGTATTGTATATATAGGATGAGACCAAAGCCTTTGCTCTAATCGGTAATGCAAATGATGAGGTAGGACCAACAATACGGTGCTGCCAGGTATAATGAGAATCCGTATCTGATATGATCGTCAATTTGCTATCCGACACGCTATGTGTGCCAATATCGGTATCACGCACTGTCCAATCGGATGGTAGACTTGTGCCATTGAAGTGTGTGAACTCCAAGAAAGTAGCGTCCCCATTACTTGTTGTGGTAGCTCCAACGTTCCCATAGTAAAGATAAATGGTAACGTTATTTGAGCTCAAATCATCTGTAACTTCAACCCAAAATGTTGCGTTATCGGAATCTGTCTTTTCTTCAATCCAATAATCCAGAAAGGACACTCCGTCATTATCTGTAAATCTTATGTCTCCAAAATCAAGTCTGCAATGGTTGCTGCAATACACATCGGCTCCGCTATCCGTGCCATACCCGTAATGAACTATAATCTTTACCTGATAGTTTGTACCGGCGCCAGGAGCAGGATTAATAACATGACTCTTACGGTGACTCCACCCATCAAGCCAGCCGACACCATTAGTGCTCATTGCTGGCAAAATAGGGAATGGTATAACAAGAATTACAAGAAATGAGGCCACAATAAGGTAAAGCCTACCCCTCCTCAGCCTTGCCCCCCTCCAGCTTCGGTTGCCTAGTTCCTTAATACGAATCTGAAACTTCATCCTTATTTATCTTATTATTCTTGGCAAGAACATCCACGGAGAGACCAAACCAAGAAAGCAAAAGTCCTCGAATGCGGAAATTTATAAAGCTCAAAGCCTAAAGAGGTATCTAAAAGCAGAAGTAGGAAGGGTGACCCTGTTTGATTGTTATACCAGGAACTTCAGCTCAGATACTGGGACTAAAGATTGCTGACAGGATTGGTGCAAAATCTATACCCATTAACTTTAAGGAACATCCAGATGGACAAATCTATGTCAGAATCGAAGAGGATGTAAGCGGGGATCACGTTGTAATCGTGCAATCTACTTGTTCACCACAGAATAGGAATCTGTTAGAGCTTTTCTTCTTGGTAGATGCCGCAAAAGACATGGGAGCTTCAAAAGTTACTGCAGTTGTTCCGTATTTGGCATATGCACGACAAGACAAGCGATTCAAGAAAGGTGAAGCAATTAACATTAAAACTGTAGGCAGTTTGCTGGAAAAAGTTGGAGTAGATGAGCTCTTAACCGTTGATATACATTCAAAGAAGGCCTTAGAACATTTTAGGATACCTACAGTTGATCTTAGTGCCATGCCTCTTATAGGAAAGCTCCTAAAAAGCATGAGAGTGGAGAATCCCCTTATTGTTGCTCCTGATGATGGGGCCATTCATCTAGCAGAGAAGGTAGTATCAACCATTGGAGGGGAATTCGTTAGCTTTGATAAGTTCAGAGACAGGGATACAGGAGAGATAACAATGAAAGGAAAGACTATGCCGGTAGAAGGAAGAGAAGTTGCGGTCGTTGATGATATAATTAGTACAGGAGGAACAA
>JABXGU010000761.1 GCA_016550415.1 archaeon
CATTCTTCTGTTTCGGATTCTCATCAGAATTTTTCAATATCAGAGGGATTAGTGGTAGAAATAATATGAAACTAAGTAGGAAAAGCTGTTCAAGAGATAAACCGCACAACCATCCAACTAAGTTTAGTATAACACTTAAACATAGAAAAAAAGGGACCCCAATAGTTATCAGTACCTGATGTAGAAACGCTAGATTGAAGAAATAGCCTCTGCGTCTTAATTTAACTTGAAATTTCAATGCGAGTTCAGGTTATTGAGTTAAAATAGATAAGGTTTAAGGTTGTTGCTAGGTGTTAGTAAAATCATTATCACAAAAGTAAGGGAGAAGCCACTTTGAATGTATTAGTTGTTCCTGCAATTGACTGGCTTGCTGGACCTGAAAATAGGCTTCACCGAATTTTTCACAGGATTAGTAATCAATGCCATGTTCATGTTGTTCGTTTTGATATGGGTGAAAAACCAATTAGAGTAGATAGACTTGTACACTTACATCGCCCACCTACTCTAAAAGTGTCAAGCCTTCCGTTGTTTTATACGCTTAATGCACTAAGTCAATATCGTTATTTTTTAAAATTAATTCGCTGCTATAAGATTGACATTGTAGTTACTACAAATCTACTTGCTGGTGCTCTAGCAATTAAAGCAGCTAAGCGTGAAGGTATTGCTTCTGTGTTTGATTATGTTGATTACCTCCCTTCGTTTGCAGATAACCTCAAAATACAGAATCAAGGTAAGAAGTTAGTCAGTTTTGTTGCTAGGATGATTAATGATTATAATCTTTACCAGTGTGATCTAGTTATTGCGGCTGGAGAGTTATTGTACAGGCATGCTAGCAAACTGCATGATCATGTTGTATACCTTCCCAATGGCGTAAATATCCAACGATTTAACCCTAATCATCGTGCAGAGGAGATTAGGAATAAATATGGTTTAACTGGTCCTGTGGTTGGATATGTTGGTTATATCCAGTTCTGGGTGAATCTAGAACCCGTGATATTTGGTTTCAAGGAAGTCCTTGAGAGATTTCCTGATGCAAAATTTTTGATTGTTGGACCTGGGAAAAAATTAGATTCTGTTAAGAAGCTAATACATAATTTGGGCTTACAATCTAGCGTTATAGTAACTGGGCGTATTGACTATGATTTGGTTCCAAAATACTTGTCAATAATGGATGTTTGTATATTACCTTTCAGAAAGACGAGTACTACTAATTGTGCGATTCCCCTCAAGGCTCATGAATATGCAGCCATGGCAAAACCTATAATTTCAACTCCTCTGACTGAGCTTATGCGTGAATACGAGGGGGCAGTTATTTCAGCGGAATCTCCTCAGTCCTTCAAGAATGCGCTATTGAAGATATTCGGAGATGCAGCTTTAAGAAGGAAAATGGGTAGAAAGGCGAGAGATATTGCGGAAAGGAAATTTAGTTGGGATGTTATCGCACAACAATATCTAAAATGTCTAGAAATAACTGTCAATGCAAGTTAATGACTTTAAACAAATCATCCTTATTTGGGTCATGGGGTTTTAAGTAGCTAGCCAATAGATATTAGCATTTAAGTTATCATAAATCTTTGAAGCAAAATTATTCCTATCCAAGATGTTGGAACATTCCAAAGTTATTGGATGTACCAGAAACTCTAGTATAAAATTGGCTTCCATTAGATCACTCGTCATAAAGTATGCACTTTCTTGATATGTACTCGGGTCATCAAATACAACCATAGGATTTTCGAGCACTAATTGGTTTAGAGGAAGAAAATCGAACCGAGTAGTACCTCTCGGGAACATTCCGTACATCATCCGGATTAGTCGTCCGTCGGTAACTATAAGTGCCTGGTTGTCTGCTTTTTCACGTAACCATAAGCCTTGGTCGATTTCTGATTGTTTACACCATTCTGGGTACCATCCACCGATTGGTGAGTATAGGTTATAGATTCCTCCTATCGAGAATGTAATTAGCAACATCATTATTGCAGGTAATGTCAACCGATTTAGAAGGTGCCGCGAATTGTGAAGTGATTCTCGGAGTTTCAATATGGCAATGGTTGACATTATTGCAAATGGAATTATAAGAAATGCAAAATGACGATGACTAAATCCAACTTCCAAAGAGTATTGCCCAATAGCCAAAAGCAAGAGATGAATAATGCTCGTGTAACTGAAAGATAAGCTAATCACTAGAGTTGAAATCACAATGAATAACCCAATCACACTAGTTTTGGAGTCAACCCAAGGCATCAATGGTACGACGGATATACTAAGACCAAGTAGACAAGAGAAAAGCCCAAACTTGAAAATTGTCCATAATATCGGACGATCGTAGGGATAGAAAATTGTTACAGAAGCTAAGAAGCCTATACCAGCAATACAGCTAAAAAAGAGAAACAGTTGCCTTGCGCGATTAGTTTTAAACAAACGAAGAAAGTTCCAAAACTTCTCACGACTTAACCATAGGAGTCCACACGCGATAAAAAATATCACTAGCCCGGACGCCAAAAGAGGGAAATATCTACCAAACATTCCAACCATTAATGGACTCGATAATATTAGAAGACCGAACAGAGACACAATCAAAGCTAGAGAAAGCGTCGTACCAATTTTCCGTGTTAAAGAATTAAGGCTAACAACTGAAGCTAAGAGAAGGGCAAACGCAAAGTACAGTCCAAAAAGTGATGTTAATTGATGGCTTAGAACTAGTACAACTAGTAGGATTGGCATCATGATAATCCATTTAGTGTAACCTTCTTCTTGCTTGACTGATTTTATAGAAACTGATATGATTAGGGCAAGATAAGTTAGAGCAAAATTTTCTGGGATAACACAATTGGTTTGAGCTAGAACATCAACATCCAAGGAAAAGATTAGCATAGCAATAATGGTTTGCCAACTATCACCAAAGAGGCTACGAAATAATGTGAAAAAAGCTAAGAAACCTAAAACAACTAGAATGGAAGCGTAGATTCGAAAACTATCGATGAGAGAAAGACCAAAGAATTGATAGATTAAACATGCAAATATATGCAAAAAAGGCGTATTAGTGTAAGGGTTTTCAATGGGATTTAGGAGTGGAATATGGTTCTGTGTTAAAATAGACTCAACATACCCGATGTGAGTCCAAGCATCAAAACTATAGACGCCTGGATAAAAAAGCAAAGGAATAATCCGTGGTAGAACCCATGCCATAAAAACAACAGCATAAGCTAGACGTTTCATCTCAAGCTTCATAGATTGTTATAATGGTAAGCATGTCTTAAAAGCAATAATCTTCCTTGTTAATCATCTCAAAACTTTATGCAGAAAGGATTTTTGTAAAGGAAGTAAAATGAGCAATTGAATTCAAAAAAAAGAATGCTTAACTTGAATTTGTCTTAACGATATGAGTGTCGCATTTTACAAACTATCAATGCCAGTGGATTATTAGATATAGGAAACCAATGACTTGTTATAGAATTCTTCTTGTCACAAAGGATGTAATACTAGTAGAGGCGAACGGTTTCAAAATTTTGAAGAGAACGCGTTTCTATGCGTCGTCTTTGACCAATTTCACGGTGTAGGGAACTTGCGAGATTGATGCATTTGCTAACTTCTCCGTGGCATGTAAGAATTCTTTCAGGTTTAGGCTGTATGCGACGTGTGTAGTCAATTAGTTGACGTCGGTCACTGTGTCCTGAGAATCCTTCTACTGTGTGGATTTGAAGTTCGACTTTGATGACGTCATTACGGCGACCTGATTCGCGAATTGGAAGCTGCCGGCGACCCTTCTGAATTTTACGACCAAGGGTACCTTCTACTTGATAACTGACAAAGATGATAGAATTATTGGAGTCACCAGCTAATTGCTTAAAGTATTCAACTGATGGACCGCCAGTGAGCATACCGCTTGTAGCGAGGATTAAGCACGGACCACTTTCGATGATTTCATCACGGACTTGGTTGCCATTTACTTGAGTGAAATATTCTGCTATGAAGGGATTTTGTCCTTGATGAAAGATTTTGTCGCGGAGTTCATGGGCAAGATATTCAGGATGTGCTGTGTGTATTGCAGTGGCTTCAATAATCATACCATCAACAAAGACAGGTGCTTCAAGGAGAGTCTTGCGTTCCATATACTCTTCGATGACAACAAGTAGTTCCTGAGCACGACCCACTGCAAGGACTGGGATTAGAGCCTTGCCGCCACGTTTAAGTGTACGGTTAATGTAGTCAACAAGGAGTCTCTCTGAATTCTTCCTTGATGGCATTAGATCACGGGGGGCACCATAAGTGGATTCCATAATTAGGGTTTCAAGTCGGGGGAATCTGTCAATTGCAGGCTCAAGGAGGCGACTTCGTGCGTATTTGAAATCGCCCGTATAGGCAAGGTTGTAAAGCCCATCGCCGATGTGCAGATGAGCGATACTGGAGCCTAATATGTGTCCAGCATTATGAAGGGTAAGGCGAACATCTGGAGCAATATCAGTTACTTCGCCATAATTTAGAGGGAGAGTGTGCATTATGAGATTTCGAACATCTTTGAGTCCGTAGGGTGCAATTTTGCCTTCACGTTGGGCCACATCTAGATAATCGATTTGAAGCATGGTCATGAGGTGCTGTGTAGGGGCAGTACAGTACACGGGACCTTCGTATCCATACTTGTATAGAAATGGTACAAATCCGCAGTGATCTAAATGCGCATGTGTAATAATTACTGCGTCTAGTCTAGAGATGTCAAATTCTGGGAGGTCAAAACGGGGAAAGGAATGCTGTGTAGCACCAACATTGACACCACAATCAACCATAACATTAGATTCAGGAGTCTGTATTAGTATACACATTCGTCCAACTTCTCGGAAGCCACCGAGTGCAGAGAGCCTTACCCAACCATCTTGTGGGACAGCTGGACGATGAATACGACGACCAATGGTTCTTAAAATGGCTTTTCTGTCTTCACTGGAGGATTCTAGTGCATGTCTAATTTTGAGTATTGTGTCGGAGCGAAGTGGTGGAGTTCGGATAACTGTTGGTCTCCAAAGTGTTGCCTGACGAATTTGGTCCATGGTGGTGCCTGTTCGACCAATGACAAGGCCGGGTTTCTTTGCTTCAATAATGACTTCGCCAATTGTATCATTAAAAGTGATGCCAGTGATTTCTGCTTCTTCAGGAACAATTCTTCGAATTTCCTCTTCAGCTTTTTCTGGAGGAAAACGAACTGAAGGATCTGAGCGAACAACAATGCGTTTGCGAAGTTGCTTTGCTAATTCTTTGACAGCAGATTGTTCCCCAAATGTGCTGGGGTTCCTTGCATAAATTGCAATCTCTGGTCCTTCAAACTCAATCTTAGAGACCTCCGCTGATGCAGGGAGTCGTTCTCTGAGTTGTTGGCGAAATACTTCAAGTGGGTCTTCAACAGCCATTGGTTCAACTACCTCTCTTAAGTGAACAGAATTAATGCTTTAAAGTTCTAATTTTTCTGGTGGCTTCTGAAAAGCCTAATCAGACTAAACGATGTCAATTGCAATCCCTATATGCGCCAAGGCATAATGTCTTGGACGTAATTATGTAATATCATAGGATAGGGAAAACAGCGACTCAGATTAGTTGGAATCCTATCACTGAACCGCTGAATGAGAGAGTTTAGTCAAGAATATTTAAGTCTTTTCAAGTAAAACAACATCGGCGAAGGATAAAAAGCATTTGAGCCTTTACAATAAAGAAACAACTAGATTGGTGAACAGATGCCGCTTGTAACCCTTGTTGGAAAACGTCAAGCACAAATAGGTAAGGAATTTGTCTATTTGGGGCGTTCAACCAAATGTCTCGAATGTCCCCTACGTAAAGTATGTTGCGATAAACTAGAACCCGACCGTGTTTATGTCGTCACAGTTGTTCGTGACCGAACACATGAATGCCCAGTACACGAAGAAGGAGTTCAAATCGTTGAGGTAGAAGAGGCAACAGAAAAGGTTGCACTTCCCACCCACCAACTATTCGAAAATGCAGTCCTTACATTTCATCCACATCATTGTGATGAATTGGAGTGCCCGAACTATGAAGCTTGTAATCCAAAGGGATTAAGAACGGAAGATCGTTGTCGAGTGGAAAAAGTGCTTCAGAAAGCAAATCTTCCTTGTTCTAAGGAACGTAAACTTGGGCTAGCAATAGTTCGGCGAGTAGTTTAGTCGGGTACTCATGTAGGCGTCTGTTTAGTCATACTCATCGACCACTCTTCTACAAAGAGTACCTTTGAGTATTTGTCTTTCAGATAGGTTTCAATATCGTGTGTAATTCCCAGCTTTTGGATCTGCAGCGATTGGCTGAGTAAAATTCGAGGATCTGGATTTAATGTAATGGTCACTGTCTTACCATGTGCTGAGATACTGAATGCCTTGGGTTCAACACCGTAGAAGCGGCGACTAACCAGCGCATCAAGCTTATCTTTTAACGCATCAAACTTCTGAATTACTGTTATTTCATAGTCAACAATTCGACTTGCCAGTGGGGGATTAAAATCAATAGTTACGCGGCCACCACCAATATGCCGGATTGTTCCGGTTTGATTTCCCATTCTGATGCGCATTCCACGGGCAACTTTCTCTTCTGATTTGATACGTCCACGTGGAATTGTACGTACTTGTTTGGGATCTCGTACACCAAATGCTTTCTCAGGTTCTAGTACTATGTTTTTGGTTTCACCTACTTTCATTCCTAGAAGTGCTTCATCAATCCCAGGAAGAATCCATCCTTGCCCAACAATCAATAATTTGGGTTGAAAGACTGTTTCCTCGTTATAGACTCCATCTGCTTTTGCAACATCTGCTTTAGTTGTATCAAAGAGTTTTCTATCATCGTGGGTTCTACCAATCAAGTCGACGAGAATAAAGTCACCTGAGTCAATGGTTGGAGATGTAGCGGCGATTTTTTCCTTTTGAGTGCCTGTCGTCTTTGGCTTTTCTTTCCTAGAAGCTCGCGGTTTAGACACTGATAGTCACCCCTTATAGAGTCAAGCCTACAGCCTGCCGAAGCTTTATTAACGCTTCCATAAGCTAGCTAAAAATTGCTTGGTTAATGGGTGTTCTTTGTCACGTTGAAATGTTTAGCCATGAAAAATTGCGGTGGACAGGTAGTTGAAAGTACTAATAGTGGTCGAATCCCACTCTAAGAGGGCAGGTGGAGGCCCTGTATATTGGGCTTCACTCAGCAAATGGCTAATTCGACGCGGTCATGATGTGATTATACTAAGTGGAATCGAACGGGGATCGCCATTTGCTTCACCTAACACAATAGGACTCCTCCCAGTAAAATCGAATCTTCGGCAGCGTTCACTATCAACTTTGATAAGTCGAATGAAATTTGCTATTCGTTTAATCAATCCTGTTCGCTCATATGCACAGAGCTGGCAGCCAGATATTATTCACACCGTCCCACCAATAGCCTCTGAAGCAGCTCTCCGAGCAGGAATTGCAACCAAAGTTCCCGTCATAGCATCAATATTGTCTCATGTAGAGGAACAATGGCAAACGTTAGAAGATTTATCATACCGAGTGGCATTATTCCGAACCCTAGAACGCCGATCTATTCGACGCCCCTTTGCTAAAATAATTTGTCTAACACAACGTTCTCAAAGAGTGTTACAAGCAGAGGGAATTGAGCCGGAGCGACTAGTTCATATTCCCCACGCCATTGATACAGAGAAGTTCACAAAGGGTGTTTACCCCCATTTTCGTAAACAACTCCAGTTAGGTCCTGATTCATTTGTACTAGGCTATGCAGGAGCTCTTACTCGTGACAAGGGAATTCACCATTTGCTCAATGCAATGGCAACGCTTCAGCATAGACAGAATCTTCACCTCTTATTAGCAGGAGAAGGAGAAGAAAGACCATATTTTGAACAGCTTATTAGAAGCCAAAAAATTCGAAATGTTGCATTTCTTGGAGCTATTGAGCATGACGCTATGCCTGCCTTTATGGCATCCTTGGATTTGTATGTGGTGCCATCTTATACTGAAACTCTGCCCACATCTGTCTTAGAAGCATTGGCCACAGGGACTCCGGTGATGGCGACAGGAGTTGGAGGCACAGCAGAATTTCTTCAGAATAAGCTGGGTGTTGTCATTCCACAGCCTGATGCAAAAATCATTGCAGAGATGATTGATAAATGGATGGATCGGAAAAGGGAATTGAAACAGATGGGTGAGAGAGGATATCAGCAAGTTATGAAAGAGCATACTTGGGAGAAGACAAGTCTTCTTACTGAGAGAGTGTACGAGAAGTGTCTGCAAGAGAAATAGCATCCCGACCCATCGCAACCGTCCAAAGGGAAACTAATCTAGATTCTGTGGAAGGACGATTTGCTCAAAACATTGTCTCAGAAGCCATGACAATGGTTCTGGCTATTATTTTCGGTTTGGGTTCATCGAGTTTGATTGTTCGTGGTTTACCAAAGACGCCGGTTTACGAGTTTTACATCTATGTTCTGGTTTTCAGTTGGATAGGTGTGTTCTTACCTCTTTGCATATTCGGTTTAGATGTCGCCCTAACAAAGCATCTACCAGAGCTTGTTGAAGGAAGAAATAAGTCATTTCGGAGAGTGGTAGGCTGGACACTCCTTTCAACCCTACTAATTAGTGGGCTTGTATTGATCTGCACTTGGCTACTTCTCTCGTATCTACCAATAGGAACATCCGGATATGCTGAAATTTTCCAGTATCTTCATTTTGCGCTACTCACACTACCATTAACCGCACTTAGCACAACCATTCAGGGAGTCTTTCGTGGTGTTCAAGAAACACGGTTTTGTGCATACGCCATGGGACTTTATCATGGGCTATACTTCGCTTCATTATTGATTCTCTATCTTCTGGGAAACCTTACGTTGTACGGAGTAATCTTTCTCAACATCGCTATATCCATAATTACACTTGGTTTTGAAGCGATAATATTATCAAAACTGTTAGTCCGTTATGGAATCATTACAACGAATGATTCGGAAAGTTTCTCTAGGAAGGACTTTGGAAAGACTTCGTTTCAAGCATTATTATTGTCTGTTTTGGGAGCATTATTCTTGAATGCCCCACTTTTGATTGCCAATCTATTCCTAACTTCAGAAGCAACCTTGGCAGGACTTGGTCTAGCGATTAGCCTAGCTGTTTATATGCAGCGTGGTCAAGCAGCACCTTTTCATGCTTTAATGCCTCGTGTCTCAGGAGATTTAGCTCGAGGTAAAATAAAGTCAGTGGAAGTCACTGTAAATCGTGCAGTAAAATTAGGGACTCTATTCAATGGCTATGGTTGCATTGTTGCCTTCTTCTTCGCCATCCCCGTATTGAGTCTTCTCTTTGGATCAGAAGGTTTGGCAGCTGCACCCTTCTTTATGTTATTAGCTGGTAGTTTCGTCATCTATCCCTTGGCTAGTTCAATAATGGACACACTGATAGGACTTGGCGGTGTGCGCGAAGTGCTTCTGACCTATGCAACATGGACCCTAGTACTGTGCACAACATTAGCAATACTTTGCCCAATTGCCAAAGAAGTGGTGGTGGCTCTAGCATGGATTCCAAGCCTGCCATTTTTATTTGTACTTCTATTCCTTTATCGTAGGAGAACAGGACTAAATCTTGAGAAAGGCTTTCTGCCAAAGGGAACCCTAGTACTTGGTTTCATAGCGACAATATCGTTTGTAATCATCTTCCTCGGGATATTAGTGATAAACTTGGGGCTCCAATGGGTTACTCTAGTCCTAACTCAATTAATACTGATTGTCAGTATCCTTCCCCTTTTCATGCTCTATATGGGATTACTTATCAAGATTAAGGTTCTCAGCGAGTCGGACAAGACAGCGATTCTTAGCATATGTCAAGTACTTCATCCAGTCTCTATTCCAATCAAATGGGTTCTTCGTCGAACCGAATAAAAAAATGCAGCCCCAATTTTTTTCCACTAACAACTGTAATCTAAGATAGTAAGTTAAAATAGATTTTTTCTAGCTGTTCTGTAATAAGGGTACGGGTGAAATTCTTCAGAACATGTTCTCGACCAGCTTTGCCCATCTTTATCCTAAGTTGTTTATCACTAAGTAGCATACAAATAGCATCAGCGAGAGGTTTTGGATCGTAAGGAGGAACTAGTAGTCCAGTTATTTTATCGTTAACCACATAAGGAATGCCACCAACCTGAGTTGATACAACAGGTTTGGCTCGTGCCATTGCCTCCAACAGAACAATGCCGAATGCTTCTGAACGAGACCAAGATGGTAACACAAAAATGTCACAGGCAGAATACGCATTTCGTAGCTTCTCTCGGGAAAGAACAGAATGAAAATGAATTATGTCTGATAAACCCAATTCAAGACTTAATCTTTCGAGAGGAATCCTATCTATACCAGAGCCCACAATACCCAAGTGGACATTGGGAATACGCTTTCTAATGGAGCGAAAAGCACGGAATAGGATGCGAAGACCCTTGTAGGGTACCAAGCGCCCAACGAATAAAACTAACAGGTCATCTTCTTTATACCCAAGACGTTCCTTAGCAGCCTTTGTATCATCTAGGGGAGAAAGAAAGAATGGATCAACAACAGCAGGCAATACTGAGGTCTTTTTTCGGTACCTTTGTAAGAACTCGGAGCTTTCAAGATAGATGGGTGATGTTACGATTAGCCTTTTTGAGATGCCTGCAGCTATATGGCGAGATAACCAGTAGACTTGGCTAAGCCATCGTCGGAATCTCCTTGCTCTTGTTGCTATGTCCTGTATAATAGCATCAGCATGATAAGTTATGACAAGGGGCACGCCTGTGAGACGAGCTGCGAATGCTGTGAAGTCAACAGTCATTGGAGAGTTTATATGCGCATGAAGAATGTCGCATCTGTGTCTAGTAAGAGCTGGTGCGAGGCCAATCATGAAGGGATATGAGAAAGGGCGTGCGATTGAGCGAAATCGATTAATGTTGATTCCTTCCCAAACCTCTCGGGCTGGCAGACCAGGCATTCTAGCAGTAAAAACGCTGACAGAGTGACCAGCATCAACAAGTCCTTTTGCGATGTTATAGGCGTAGGTTTCTATTCCTCCCACTACAGGATGAAAGTCGTGAACAACCTGTGTGATTCGAAGTTTACGTGTCATTCAGTCTTTTTCTCCCTAGAGAAATTTCAACTAGCTGTTACATTAAGAGGAAGGTGAACCCAAACTCCAGTATAGATTTTATCTTCTGTAAAAAGGTCATATCTCCATAATTCAAATGTTAAACGAAGATTGATCCCCGGTGTAGTCATATTTAGCTGAACAGGGAAGGTCCAAGTTTGTCCATGCCCTAGGATGTGTTCCCTTTCATATAATGTTGTGGCAGAGGAGGGGTGCGTGGAATTCGCCATCGTAGTGTTTGTAGCAAGTTTGACGCGGACATAGAAGTATTGAACGATGCCCATTAGATTCCTTACTTCTGTATATAGTGTGATGTTGTCGTATTGTGTTACATTAGTAGGATAGTCACCTGCTTGTTGATTTTCTCCAAGAATAGCAAGCACTGGGTATTGTTCTTGTTGAGGAAAAAGCCAAAGTGAAACTATGAGAGTGCTTGAGGCGATAACAACACCCAGCATAAGAATTGTAAGGATATTCTGAGTGTGTTTACTCATCAGTTTCACCTTTATCCTCTTGATTAGGAAGGTGGATTTCCATTTGCATGAGGGATTGTTCCCGTTTACGTTTTTGTTCACGCCATCGTGTGATAAGCAAATATGTGACAGCAACGACAACTACGAAAATGCTTATTGTAATGAGTGCTTGTATTGCTGCATTGATGCGAGTTTCCAAAAGGCGGGACTGAGCTTGTTGACCGACTAGTTCTGCAGCATTTTTTGCATCATCAGCTAATTCAGTAGCAGATGTGAAGTTTGAGGCATTAAAGGCAGCTTGTGCATGTGTAAGAATTTCTATTGCATCATTAAGCGATACCACAAAATCTGATATTTCTGCACCGGCTAAATCGGCTTCTACCATATAACCAAATGCTGAATTAATAGCATCTTGTGCCTTGTTGATAGCTTGTTGTGCCTCGGTTGCATCAGTACCAAATCCTGCAATTGCCAAGGATTTCGTTGGTCCAATTGATAAGATGAAGACTAAAATCAATGACACAATTATTAAGTGAACTGGTTTATGAGTCATTTGAGTCACGCCAAATAACACGCATGCATAGGATGGCTTAAGGTTAAAAGAATCTTTGCTTAATGAAGCTGGTTGGCGGTAATCAATGTTGCTACGTGAAAAGGATAGTTATGTTCCTGATACGGTTAGAAAATTGATACTTGAGACACTCCATGATAGACGTTTTGGAACAGTAGCAAATGTTGTTTCTAAATTAGAGGGTATCGGGATTCCAAAGTCAGTGACTCTTCGATATATCCAAGATTTAGCTCGTGAAGGGAAGGTAATCCTCAATATCCCGGGTGGACCAGATGAAGCTGTAATGGCGCCTGTAGCTAGTATTAGTCAATATCTACGGAGCACATTAGCAATAGACCTATGGCTTACATTTCTATTACTCGGATTGGGAATTCTTACAACCTTCAGCATACCCGCCGATTTGTATCCATTCGTCATTTTTCGTTGGATTTTTTCTGGATTGCTACTAATTTTTGTTCCAGGGTTTGCTTTTGTCCGATGTCTCTTCCCATTTGATAGGTTCATTGATCGATGGGAGCGTCTTGCCCTTTCCATGGGACTAAGCATCGCCCTTGCAGTTCTTGTTGCTTTTGGTCTCAACTTCACCTATTGGGGAATAACACCAGCACCAACAACCACAGGCCTCAGTCTCATAACTTTAGCAAGCATCATAATGGCAACATATCGACGCGCACGTATCCTAATTGCACCTTTGAAAAAAGATTCCTGAAAAATGATGTGTGAGAATTTAGTATCAGCAAAACACAGGATGGGGTGTTGCATTGCGTCTTACTCTACGATTAGTGCAGATACGTGCACCAGGCGGCAAAACAACACCTTCATCGATGGATGCAGCGTCTCCAACTAATGCAAACTCCCTAAGATGAATGCCCTTCCCAATCCATGCACCCTTTCCAATGACTGCATGGTCAATTTCAACATCATCTTCAATTGTCACATCATCAAATACAATTGCGTGCCGTATCTGAACATTAGCACCAATTTTCACATTTTGCTTAATAGTTACATTTGGACCAATGGAACAAGATTTGCTAATTACTGTCTGGTCCTCAATAAGAACAGGGTGAATGATTTTGACTCCTTTTTCCGTCAATGAAGAATATTGGATGGCATCATCATTTCCCTCTGCAATTATGTTTAGAATTGCATGGTTTGCTTCGAGGTAGGATGAAGGAGTTCCAGTATCAATCCATAGTCCCTTATGCTCATAGCCAAAAACCGCACTACCAGAGCAAAGAGTCGGAAAAACTTCTCTCTCAATTGAAATATTCTTCCCTGCAGGAATAAGGTCCAAAACGGATTCATTCAGCACATAACACCCAGCATTAATGAGATTGCTTGGAGCCTTTCCAACTGCAGGTTTCTCAACAAAGGCTTTGATACGACCATCCGCTTTGAAATCCACAACACCAAAGCGGGAAGGATCATTAACACGAAAAAGTGCTAGAGTTGCTGTTGAATGATGCTCTTGATGAAAATTGAGAAGGACCTTGTAGTCAATATCTGAAACGATGTCGCCATTGAGTACAAAGAATACCCCAGTTCCCTTGAGGTATGGTTCAGCTAATTTAATTGGTCCTGCAGTACCCAAAGGTGTCTTCTCAGCTGAATAAAAAAGATTTACACCCATGGCATTGCCATTACCGAGTTTATCCTGAAGCTTTTCGAGGCCAAAACCTGCTGCAAGTATAATCTCCTTGATGCCATTCCGTTTCAAGTTGTTAATCATATATTCGATGAGAGTAGAATCTGCTAAGGGCAACAGTTGCTTGGGATGCAAGCATGTTAATGGGCGAAGCCGTGTGCCATAACCACCAACGAGAATAACTGCTTTCAATTCAATCCATCTCCATTTTCCCGGAAACGTTAAAGACATACTGCTATGACAAGATTGTAGGTATTTCAGTCGTAAATCTAATATGGCGTCTATCAGTAGGTCTTATGAAAACCCATCGTTTGGGCTCAGTTAAGTCATAGGTAAGACTTAAGAACAAGCCCTTAACAAAGCTGACGCATAATCTCTAATAGAGGGTAACCTATTATGGGTCGAGATAAACTATATGGTGTACTAATCCTCTTCTTTTCGATACTTCTTGGTCTCTACTACACTTATTGGGCTCTAATTTACCCATACATGTATTACTCAATGGATGCCATCGGACTACCTGTGACTGCACATCCTTGGCATCAAGCATTCTTCAAGTATATCCCAGTGATTCCAGAACCATACTTTGCAATTGCAATTCCAATGTGGTTAGCGATTGTGCTAATTCTCTTCATCATTGCATGGATTGGCTGGACAATGTTGACTACGCCACCTCCGATTCCACTTGAAGAGATCGAGGAAGAAGAAGAGTCAGAGGAAAAATAGCATTATTATGATGCATTCATTGGCTTGCTAGCCATTCCATTGAGGGTCTCCCTTCTTATTGGGAGACAGCTATCCTCTTTTTTCTAGTTTTATTAAGTTACAAACTCAAATAGCTAGGAGCTGGAGGCATTATCAGCAGTGAGAATTTCACGCCATAATTCTAGAGTTTTTTCTGCTTCTTCTCTGTCCATTTTTTGTATGGCATAACCTGTATGCACAACTACGTAGTCTCCAATTGCTACTTTTTCAAGGAGTGCGATAGATACAGGACGAGTGACCCCTCCGAAATCAACTGTTGCAGTTTTCCCTTCAACAGATACTACACGCGCAGGGATTGCAAGACACATCAATTAACACCAACATAACTAATTGAAAGAAGATGTGTTGTTTATTATGAGTGTGAAGCCGGATGCTTCTTAAGCCTTCCCGCGTTGCTAGAAGGAGAGGCAAGCTGCAATGGGCAAAAAACAGGTGGAACAGCTAGCCAAGAAATTTGGATACCTTGAATATATGGTAGAACGTTACTTTGCACTATTCGGATCAGAAACAGAGGTATTCCTAGAAGGCAATGAAAAGAAACTGGCAAAGACGATTCGTTGTAATGAGCTAGTAACCACACCTGTTGAATTAAAGGAACGGTTAGTGGTAAAGGGGTTTGAACTTGAACAAATCCAAGGACTTCAATATGCTTTTCAAGTGAAGGCGGGTCAATTGCCGCTAGGGGCAACAACCGAGTATCTATTGGGTCATTATATGTTGCAGAGTCCTGCTTCTATGTGGGCAGTTGAAACATTGAAGCCAAAGGGTATAGATTTGGTAGCTGATTTGTGTGCTGCACCAGGCGGTAAAACCACTCTGATTGCCCAGTTGATGGAGAACCAAGGAGCAGTATTAGCAACAGATATCAGCCGGTCTCGAATACGAGCCCTACGTTCGAACATATCACGTATGCAGGTGGAAAACACCCTAGTTATACGGATGGATGCTGCTAATCTACCAGAAATGGGATTTCTTGCCAATGCAGTATTACTTGATGCACCTTGCACTGGAGAAGGTTTGATTCCGTTAGACCCAACACGAAAACGTAGTAGAACACTACAGGATATTGTAACATTAACTGCTGTACAACGAAAATTAATCACTGCAGCATCAAAGCTTCTCCGAGAAGGGGGCATCCTTGTTTATTCTACATGTTCCTTTGCACCAGAAGAAAATGAAGAAATAATAGACTATGCACTACGTAATTGTCCGCTCAAAGTTATTGACACAGGGCTCTCAATTGGAGACCCTGGCTTTTCTACACCCTTCAACCAGTCCCTAGATGAGACCTTAGTTAAAGCGCGTCGCCTTTATCCATTCAAGCACCATACGGAGGGCTATTTCATTTGCAAGCTAGAAAAGATCGCAAACTAATCTTTGAACCACCAACAGCTACAGAACATACAAGAATCCGGCAGGGATTGTCACAGTATATGCCTGTGGAAGATGTGGAAAATTTTCTAAAAGGAAAATACATCTTAGTTGGTCGTGGACGACGAAATGAGGTTTATCTATTAACTAGAGCGTTATTGGAACTGTATCAAAAAATATCCACCCATCGTCACCCCTACTTCACAGGTCTGTACCTTGGCGAACTTGAAAATGAAACGTTTGAACCCAGCCTTCACGTTCTCAGAATGCTCACAGCCAAGGCAAAGGAAAAGGTCATTGTCAGGACAACAGATGAAGGAGAACAACACTTCTTATACGGTCACAATTTATCCTTAAACCACCTGCAGGATCCATCATTATTAGCTGAGATGGAGAGCAGGGTCATTATCACAAATCAGCGGGGAGAAGGAATAGGATTTTGTGACATAGCAACTAAAGGAACACAAAAACCAGAATTAATTAGGCTCAAGGATTTGGGATGGTATCTGCGTCGAGGATGGTAATGAATACCTGATTCCAGCTTCCGCTAAACAGAATGGATAGAGAAAGATGGAGAGAGCAATGAAGAAGCGAGAGAGCTCTGCCACTCAATAAAGAAATTTAGCCAAAGAGCGCGCCGAGTCCTGTTACTTCTTCAGCCTTTTCTTCTTCCTTTGGCTTCTCTTTTGCCTTGGGCTTTTCTTCAGTTTGAGGAGTAGCTGCAGTAGCAGCGGGAGCTGCAGCTGCTACGGGAACAGCCCTGATAGCATCATCGATATCGATGTCTTTCAAGGTTGCAACCAGAGCTTTAATACGACCTGCATCAGGTGTAATTTCTGCAGCTTCTAGTACCTTTGTTAAGGAGGGAGCAGTAACTTTTTTGCCCGCTTTATGAAGCAACATTGCACCATAGATATATTCCATTAATTGTTAGCCTCCAGTTTACCATTTGAAGTCCTGTGATTTTTTCCTGTAGAGAAGAACGCATCCAACGAGGTTTATTTTAACTTTTCGTCTGAAACTATGTCTAATTGGGGTGAGCTTCAGGGTTCTTGTTCTTCACAGCATGAGCCAGGGATTTTGCTTGTTGTTCAGCCTGAGCTAATATTTCAGGTGCTGTTTCGCTGGTGATAACCCCAGCACGAAGAGCCAAAGCCCGAGCTTCAGTGTAAGCGCGTTGCAGCAATATTGGTATGGTAGCATCGGTTGCATAACCAATTGCCAATGCAAGAGAAAGACTTGATTGAGCTCCACTATGCAACTTGTCAAGAACGTCACTTCTTGAGATTCCGAAAACTTCTGCAGACAAAATCGTACCATTGTCATAAGCGACTGACATTTTCAGCCAAATGACATATGGTTCCAAACCAAGACGAGAAAGAACAAGAGCTTGGGATTTGCCCACAGTTTCTCCTGCTTTGACGACAACATGATCTGCCGTTATCCAAACTGAACCAGCTTGAACCCTTGTTTTTAGTCCAATTTGGCTAAGTTCAGTAATTATCGGACCAGCAGGAAAACCAGTATTGCCTGCAGATATTTCAATATCCACAGGAGAGACACTGCCTACTTTTGCTGGCGCTTTAGCTTTATTATGCTGAAGAAGATCATTTAATTCAAATGGACTAATGTTTGTGAAAGCAAAGGCACAGGACCCCTCTACATAGGGAATGAGCTTTTCTAGACCTTTTCTTTTTTCTGAAGCAATCTTTAATGCGCGTTCCATAAGCGTGTTTCTTGCTAAATGAATGATGGCTTTAGGACGCAGAGCTTTCTTAATGATTTGGAATTGTTTGGATCCTATCTGTTCTGTGCGGAGTATAGCAACATACTCGTATTTCTCAAAAAGTGAGAGTAGGAGTTTAATTCTTGCTAGTTTGCTTTGAGGAACTGGTCGTCCCTTAGAAGTCAAATTCTCTGCATTTGTGGATGAAGAGCTTGTACTCATTTAGGTTCACCATCAAATTTACATTTCAATTTTTACCGCTGGGCCCATAGTTGTTTTTGTAAGCACACTACCAATGTTTTGTAGACCGCGTTCAAGATGAGTTTCCAAAGCAGTAAGGACAGTCTGAATATTATCAGCTACATGCTTAGGATCCATGGACCGTTTACCAATTTTTATCTGAATAACTAGGTTCTTTCGCATGCGTATTTTAACAGAAGATGAGAATTCTGAAAGGAGTTTTCCGATGTCAGCATCAGGTGGCACAGGACGGGGCATTTTACCTCGAGGACCAAGTACTGGACCCAGAATACGACCAATCACAGGCATCATATCAGCTTGAGCAATAAAGAATTGCATCTCTTCAGCAAGTGCCTTAGCGGCATCTTTGTCAGATTCCAAACGAGCAAGTTCATCGGCTTCAATTACGTGAGTTGCACCAGCCTTGCGCGCCCGAAAAGCGAAGTTACCAGAACCAATGATGCAAACTTGCATAGCTTCACCGATGGAGTGGGGGAGTGTAACATCTAGGTTTAGCTGCTGCCCGCCCTTTTTGAGGTCGATTCCTTTGAGGTTCACAATAATCTCCATTGCTTCCTCAAACTTTCGTTTCTTTGCTTTGTTTTGTGCTTCAGTAACAGCTGCTTTTATTTTTTCAATGTCCATCGGTGGAGTCGTCTCCTATATTATTGGTTATTGAAACTTATCTGCATGGATGCCTTCATCAATTTCCTTTTGAACTATTCGGGGGTTCTTTCCGTCCACAGTAATGCCCATGCTCACACATGTTCCCAACACGGATTTCACTTGATTAGCCAATGTGCTACCAAGCAAATCCCTTTCTTTTGCTCGTACCACTGAAATCGCTTGAGCTAGAGTTATGTTTCCAGTGACTTGTGTTCCTGCCGTGCCAGTTCCCTTTTCAGCGCCAACCTCTTTTAGAATTAGGGCGGCGGTGGGAGGGAGACCCACGTTTATCTTAAACTCTTTTGTTTCAGTGTCAACTATGATTGTAACTGGAACCTTCAGTCCTTTCAAATCAGCGGTTAGACGATTGATTTCTTGGACTACCTGGTATAGATTAGCCCCCGTTGGACCAAGAACTGGGGCGATTGGTGGTCCTGCTGATGCTTTGCCACCTTCGACAAGTGCTTCACAAGTCACTGTTTTGCCCATGATGAATTTCCCCTAGTAGGAGTTCAGCTTCTGAAGCTTTAGACGATTTAAAAATGTTCTGTCTATGTCTAAGGCTTACCAGATTATTTGGAGAAGAAAAGAGTTTCACGACAATTGACATTTAGAGTTCGAGAATGTCCTTCTCTTCTTCTAGTTCCTCGCGTTCACCTCGCTCAACAATTCGAAGGAAGTCGGCATGAACTTTCACGGGTATTGGAGATGGTGCTTCGAAGAGTTCGAGTGTTATCTCATCTTTTGATGCGTCAATTCTCATGACGCGTGCTCGCTCTCCTTTGAATGGACCACCGGTGATTTCTACTATGTCTCCTATTTCTAGGTCCTGTGTTGGTGGTCGTGGTACCAAGATGTGTTCAATTTCTTGGAGGAGAATTTTGCCAGGTATGATTCCTTTGATATGGGGTATGCCTGCGATAGCGAGTTCAACTTCTCGTGAACTGCGTGCTTCAATGAAAATATAGCCTTTCAAGGGTTCTGGGACGAGAATGGCTTTGAGGTTCACCTGCCGCTTTGATACACGCCCTGAAATAACGTGGGCGATTCCCTTCTCTTGTCCTATTGTCGTTCTTACGACATAGAGGTTAGTACCTTCTTCCGCCATTGACTGTCATCTCAGAATTAAGTAGATCTAAATCCTCGTTTTTTATCAACTAGTTGAAGTCGGAAATGTTGATGTAATTACTGAGAAGATTAACCTAATCATGAACCCAACTATTCCAACAACGATTAGTCCAAGGAAGCTAATTTTTAATTGCATCCACATCTCGCTTCGTGTTGGCTTCTGAGCAAGTCTCATTATACGCTTAGTATTTTCCCAGAATGTAGATACGTCCGGCATTATATTCACCTACAATGCTTGCCTTACCGTGCTCCTAATAAGTTTTTTCGAATATATCAGTTGGATTATTCAAATTGACTGTCAGCGTGAAGAAGGTCACGAACTCGTCTTGGCTCAAGTCCCACATTATTAAGAACATCCAATAGATGGTCACGCTGACCTCCTTTCATTCCTTTCCAATCTATAGCAGCATAGCATACCTCACCCTTAGTACGATTTATGGCGTGTTGGACAAGTGTTTCAGAAACTTCGGATATATGATATCCTGGCATTATATGGGAAAGTGCATATTCTGTTTCAGTACAAATACGTGAAAACGCTGGGCAATAGTGAGGACCGCCAAAACCAAGGACTATTGGATAGCTTTCATCCATTTTTTCAGCAACAGATACAATGCTCTTAGCTACAATTTCAGCAGCTGTTTTATTATGCCATTCCTCTTCTGTACTTCCAATCTCTATGAAGATAACTGGTGTGTTCTCTATCCAAGGTCCATGATGGGTTGCTTCCAATCCGCATGCCCAATCCACAAGATTTTGCCGCTTTTGCGCTTCCAGGAGAGTAAGAAAAGCGACCTTTAAGGCGGTTGGAGGTGCAATACATAATCTAGATGGTTTGCCGCCAAGCTGTGCATCTGACCAGTTCCCTGGAACGTGTGCGAGAAGAGCAGGCTTGAAGGCTGCTGATTTGTGTCTTGAGGCAAAAATGAAGAGGTCAGCAGATAATTGTTCATCGAGCTGATCAGCGTATATGCTATCGGATTGAATTGTAACAAGTGATAGGTTGCCCAATTTGTAAATGGGATATGAATCAAATGTGGCTTCAGTTTCGGTGAAAGGAAATAACGCCAACAGTTGCTGCTTGATATTCTGAGCAGCTATGTCTTGAAGTGAACAGAGGCAAATGACGGACACGGCTAATAACTCTGCGTTAATGGATTATAGGAGTAAGGTAAGTGCAGCTTTTTCTGTATGAAGCCTGTTCTCTGCTTCATCCCAAACCACACTATGTGGACCTTCAATCACAGCATCAGTAATTTCTTCATCACGGTGAGCGGGCAAACAATGCATGATGATAACATGGGGAGCAGCTAATTTCACTAATTCTTCATTGATTTGATAATTTGGTAGGAATGTAGCTATTCGTTTTTCCCGTTCCTTATCTTGGCCCATTGACACAAATACGTCGGTGTACAGGACGTCAGCATCCGTTACAGCTTTTTGAACGTCATGAGTTATTTCAATTCTTGCCATGTATTCCTCTGCCCTTTCCTTTGCTATTTTGGTTACCTCTTTGTCAGGTTCATAGCCTGAAGGGCAGGCTACAACAACGTCCATTCCCATTGCAGAGCCGCCAAGCATCAATGAGTGGCAAACATTGTTTCCATCGCCTATGAACACGAGTTTTAAGCCTTCCAACTCGTTTAGTTTTTCTCGTATCGTAAGTAAATCCGCTAAAGCTTGGCAAGGATGAAACTTGGGAGTAAGCGCATTGATCACAGGAATAGAACTGTTATCTGCAAGTTCGACTACATTCTCATGACTTGTGGCACGGATAACAATACCGTGAAGGTAACGGCTTAATACGCGGGCAGTATCAGCAATTGGTTCGCCTCGACTGAGCTGCAACTCTTGAGAGCTAAGGAAAAGAGGGGCACCACTTAATTCATGGATTGCCACTTCGAAGCTGACACGAGTACGCGTTGAGGGACGTTCAAATACTAATCCAACTGATTTTCCTAGTAGGTTAGCGGAAATTTCACCCCGATATCTTTGTCGTTTAACATCAGCAGCAGTATCGAGGAGAAGTTGGATTTCTTCCCGTGTGTAATCTTGGAGACTTAGTAAATGACGACCTTTCAAATTCATTGTTTTCACACACACTAATTATCAATGCATTCTGCAAAATCCTTCAGATTATATAGGCTTTGTCTTATTATGGATTGAAAACAAAAAAGGTTAGCTGAATGGTGCTATTCTTTCAGCAAACCATTCGGGACGGAATACTTCAAGATCAGGATACTCTTGACCCACTCCAACGAAGATGATTGGCTTGCCAGTAGCGATTGCAATAGATAATGCAGCACCACCCTTAGCATCTGCATCAACTTTAGTCAGAATTGCTGCATCAATACCAATCGCTTTGTCAAAGGTTTTTGCTTGCTCGATTGCGTCATTGCCAGCAAGAGCATCCCCCACAAAAATAACCAAATCAGGTTCAGCAACACGATGAATTTTTTCCAATTCTGCCATAAGGTTCCTATCCGTTTGCATTCGACCAGCAGTATCAATAAGAACAACATTAATGCCCCGAGCCTTAGCGTGATTGATGGCGTCGAAGGCAACGGATGCAGGGTCTGAACCATATGGACGACTCAAAACCCGGACTTTAAGGCGGTCCCCATGAGTCTGTAATTGCTCCGAACTACCAGCACGGAATGTATCTGCACAAGCAAATACTACCGAGTAACCCTTTTGCAGGAGGAGGTGAGCTAACTTGGCAATTGTGGTGGTTTTTCCAGTTCCATTAATACCCAGAAACATTATGATGGCTGGAATATTTTCTTGTCTTCGTTTTTCAACTAATTGAAGAAGGTCAACTGGTTCCTTTGGAGTTAGGGCTTCGAGAACTGCAGTATAGAGTGCCTTACGAATAATTTCTCCCTTGCTAGAAAGTAGCCCGATTTGTTCGCCAAGCAGGATTTCTCCAACGTGTTCACAGATTTTTTCAGCAGCTTCCAAAGCCACATCATTTGAAATCAAAGCCATTTGCAAATCTTCTAAGGCATCACTTAGATTCTTCTCAGAAATGGATTTGTGAGTGACGCGGTAAACAAATCCGTCCACCGCATTTCGAAGCTTTTCGAACACCTTGATATCCCCAGAGCTCCTAGTCAGATGGCTTCAAGATTTGATTGAGTTGATTCTGTAATTCGTCAATGCGTGCTTGGGTTGATCGAAGTTGCTCCTGTTGACGTTGGGATAAAGCAGCGAGTTGCTTGTTTTGTTCTTCAAAACCTGCCAATGCTTTATCCAATGTCTTCTCAGCTGCGAACCCTGCGCCCAGAACTTTTACGACGCGGCTAGTATCAGCCATCTTAACATGAATGTGAACACCAGAACCAATACTGATCAGTACTTCGTCGCCCGGAGCGTGATTCTTAAGCTCTTTCACAGCAGCGGCAGTTTCTGCTAATCGTTGGGATTGATAATCAATCATTTGAAGATTGGATTGGCCTCGGGACAATTCCTCCTCCAAGGTTTGGATTGTAACAATCAATTGCCTTGCAAATTGTTCTTTTTCCTCTGGGGTTCTTGACATGGGAAATAACTCCGCTTTCTAAATTCAACTGGGATATCCGGATTTGATTATTCAAATTTCTGCCAATTGCTGGATAATGGGTGCTTTAGCTTCTTTTAGAGAGATTTCATTTATTTTCTCAATTGTGATGGCTTTCCGACCTACACGATGAAAGCTTCCCAGTAATGAGTACAAATAGTCACAAGCTTCATCCTCTGACAAAGCGCGTATTTCACGCTTAAAATGATAAGTTCGTTTTCGTTTCTGGTAATTCCCTTGAACACAAAAGATTTTCACGGACATAAATCCCAGCCTCAGTTAGCATTCGCAACTGCTGAATCGAAAACGTTTCTTTATATATTCTTTCCCCCCGAAGAAAAGAACAAGGGTCAACCAAAGAAAGTCTCACTAATGCGCATAAGTTCAGGTCCTGTAGTTTCAAAACCAGCAACTGCAACATTACTATTGGCAAGAAGCCCAATGGAAACGTATGGTAATCCACAATTAATTGTGCCAACATCCACATTAACCTTGAAGAAATCAGCAAGTACCTCAAGTTCTTCTTCAGAAACTTCAGTATGCGCAAGCAAACCCTGATTCGTTACAACACAATGTGATCCTACAAGGGGAGAGTCAGCAAGATTTCTCTTTTCAACCTCCACATCTAGGGTATCATGAATTACCTGATATTCCTCCTTGGAAAATTCAGGGCTGACAAGAGCAGCATGATCATTAGCTAGGATAAGATTACCCAGTGCAGTTAGCTTAGATTCCAAGGGATTAACAGGTAAATTCAAAGCTTTGCGGAGGAACTCGAGTTCCTCATCAAATACAATATGTGGAACCAGCAAACCATTGGAATTGCCGACTGCAAGGATACCAATAAGAGTGCTATGACCTAAGGTTGCTCTTATTGGAGACAATCCAAAGGCTTTTTCTAGAGCTTTTTCAGTGGACGCCGTACTTCGGGATTTAAGTAACCACTTATCAGTGACCGCGCAAAAGGCACCAATATTTGAGCTGCCACTAAAATCAAGGCGTTGAATTCTGCCAACCATAAGCAAGTCCACACATTAAGAGAGAAAAGAATGCAGCCAATATCAAGCTACTGGCTTTCAACTAAGTAAGCTTTCACAACGCCATCCTTATCCTTCGTAACCCTGACACGTACGCGTCGAGGAGGTTTCTCAATTCCTCGTGACCATAAAAATTCATTGAGTGGAGGATCCAAGATTAATTCTGAATCTTCATCAATTTTCATATGGCGAACAATAAAATCATGGACTAGACGAACTGCCCGTTTTGCCCGTTTCTTGCGTATTGCCTCGTAGGCTTTGCCAAGGGGAATGGTATAGAGTCGTTCAACAACTATCTCCTCTGTAACTTCAGGAACCTCAGTAACATCAGCTAGTGTATCTTCTTTCTCTGACATTATGATTCATCTCTTCACAGATTTAGGGCTTAATCTTTGATGAACGCCAGTACCGACGTCCCGGATGGGTACGAACCTTTCCACCGGTTTTAACCATAATCCATGTTGGTACACTCACATTAGACTTGAGAGCTCGTGCCATACGAAGTTTTTTGCCCAGAGGTTTATTTCGTGCCATATATAGACAAATCTCCTATATTTTAAAGTGAATTTTTGGTTCCCGTGTTCTGCCCTGCAACTGCGCTAGCATCTGTTTCAAGGTTTTATCTTTTATTGGAATCTCAGGTAACTTGTTCATTTGAGCTAAGCGGATTAGTTCATTCTCCAGCTGTTCAGCAAAAGCCGGTTTAACCATCCGAAGATTTGACAACCGAGAACGTGCATCAGCTGTAAGAATCTTGCGGAGGATAGCTGCCCGCTGCTTAAGCACTTCCTCTTCCTGTGCAGCCATTTGCTCCTGTGCAGCAGCTTGTTGTTGAAGTTCAGCTAGCCGTCGACGCTTTAACTGCTCCAACTCATCATCACTCAATAAGCGCGTCCTCCTTTTAGCTAGCTAGCTCTTTGCGTGTCATATGAGCAAGTCGATCGAGGAAAGAACGACCCTTACTTGACAGCCGCCTCCCACTACCTTTCTCATGCTCAACCAGTCCAGCTTTCTCCAGCTGCTGAAGTGCCTTTCGAATTATAGCGCCGCTTCCCCTGGCAAAACGGTTAGGATGAACTCCGCATCGCTTCAGACCACCATAAGCAGTTCTTAGCCGCGCCACCCCTGATGGTCCCTTGACGTAGAGACGCCTAAGGAGCGAAGCACACCGATTATACCACCAGTTTGGATCTGTAGGAGGCCTTTCCGCATGTGCGCCTGTTTTAACATAGGCTGCCCATTCAGGCGGCGATACTTCTTTCGCCTTTCTCAGCTCATCAGCGATTCTCGAAATGAGCTGGTCCGCAGCAACATCATATACTGTAGACACAATAAAGACCCCACGGCGTATACAGAAAGCTGACCCGCCGACCGAGCCGGCTCAAGTTACGGTAAAACACATTTAAACATTTCTCATGCGTTCTACGCAAGTGAAGGTATATTTTCAGAATGTAAAAAGCAAAATCTACAACAAAAAAACCAATAAGCGATTAATAGAATATTATCCAGATTAGACGATAAACTTACCCTCTTTTGTTCTCTTTTTAAAAATCACTTAAAGCA
>JABXGU010000762.1 GCA_016550415.1 archaeon
CCCCAGGGCATCTCTTCTGGCAACATGAAAAACCGGACCCCCCGCTTTTTCATTTTCTTATAGAAGCCATCGATGTCATGTGTTTCGAATGTAATACCAGTATTGCGTCCAATCTGGTTCAGTTGCCATTCATACATGATTGGGTCCGCATCCGGATTCGGTTCGACTAAAGCAATTTTTGCTCGTTCGTCAGCTGGTCCCAATTCCACCCATCCAAACCGTGGAGCATCTAAAATGACTGTGATCTCCAACACGTCACGGAAAAATGCAATCGCTTCTTCTTGGTTCGACACAAAGACACGAACCGTCCAAACTCGATGAATTACATCCTTAGACTCTTTGTGTTTCGACATAATGACCACATTTCATACGCCTCACATTTCCAACGACATAACTTTTACTGTACAGTTACATCCCACAAACACAAAGCATCGATCTTGGATGATTATACTGCTAACTTGTTGCTAGAAGCAGGAAGGGCTGAAAGTCTCAAGCTAGACAAAGGCTTTAATAGAGCGAGCACCGGAGTGCCGCTGTCAACCCTCGAATGTGAGGAGGTCACATCATGGACTTCGAATTTTCGCAAGAAGAAGAGATGTTCCGGCAAACTGTCCGGGACTTTGCCCAAAAAGAAATCCGTCCCCATACACGGGAAATGGATGAAACGGGCAAACTACCCAAGGGCCTCGTCAAAAAGATGGCGGATCTCGGCCTCCTGGGTATCACAATTCCAGAAAAATACGGTGGACCCGGCGGAAACTTCATGTTAGCCTGTATTGCCGCTGAAGAACTCGCTCGAGCAGATCTAAGCATCGCAATTCCAGTCTTTTATCTCGTCGAAGCAAGCTGGGCTTGTGTCTTTGCCCGCCACGGCACGGAAGAGGCTAAGCAAGAAATTCTCCCGAAAGTTGCTAAAGGAGAATATTTCTTTGGCATAGCCACGACTGAACCCGGTGGAGGGAGTGATATTGTGGGTGCCACCAAAACTACCATTGCTGAGAATGACGATAAATACGTCGTAAACGGTGAGAAGGTCTACATTAGTGGTGTCCGCGAATCTACCACCGAAATGCAAGGTCGCTACTTCACTACGGGATACCTTGACAAGCAGGCATCGCCAATGCATCGTGGTATCGCTGCGTTCATCTTACCCGTCGAAAAAGACACTCCCGGTCTCACCCCCACCCTCTTCGAGGATTGGGGGCGAATGGGCATCAGCACCGGTGGCTTTGCCATGGACAATGTTGAGATTCCCAAGCACTGGCTAATCGGCGAACCCAACAAGGGATTCGTGTACGCTATGGAAGGCTTCTCTGCGGCCCGCGTCATCATCGGCGCCACCTGTATTGGTGCCGCCCTCGAAGGCTTAGAAATCGGTATGAATTATGTTCGCCAACGCAAAGCCTTCGGCAAAGAACTCGGTAAATACGAAGGCATCAGCTTCCCCCTCGCCGAATGGTACAGCAAACTCATGGGCGACCGCCTCGTTATGTACAAAGCTGCCTGGCTCATGGACCAAGTCTATGCCGGCAACACCAAATACAACCACTTCGACGTCGCCCTCTGGACCGCCATGGCCAAACTCCGTGCCCCCATCGACGCCTTCGCAATCCTTAACGAGGTCGCTGACTGGCATGGTGCATTCGCATACACCAAGGAGAGCGAATTGGATCTGGGCATTCGCGGTGTCCGTAGTTACTCGATTGGCGCTGAAGGCGGCATGAACATCATGCGGCTCATTATTGGTCGTGAGCTGCTTGGCAAAGAGTTTGTTCCCTACGATCGTCCGAAATAGGATTCTTTGAGTGCAGTTTCTGCACTCCGTTTCTATCTTTCAAGTGCGCCTTACGTTAGGTGCTATTCAGCTGTTTTTGGGAATAGTTTAAGGAGATAGTAGCCTTGGAATGCCGACCATAGAACGAGCCCGTATACGGCGAGTTTTTGCATGGCTGCGCTGCTTATAATGGGTACATGTGCAAGGATTCCCACGAAGTAGACGAAGGCTAGGATTCCGATGAGTATACCGATCAATCCGAAGAGGGTGGAATATTTGCTGTTGAGAAGCATCGCAGCTGAGTAGATGAGAATCGCGATGGAGATGACGAGGAAGAACACTTGTGTTGAGATGCCATGCTGGCTGGGAAAAGCGTCTCCAGCGAAGATGGCGAGAGCAGCGAGGAAAGGCATTGCGGCGATGCCGAGGATGGTGCCAATCCAGCTGATGACGATTAGCGGGGTGGTTTCTGTAAAGAGAGTTCGCAGAGCCAGAAAGAAGGGAATAATCACTATTGCCGCGAATGTGCAGGTGAATGAGAATAGGAAGTGGTGGTGGGGCGTGGGAACGCTATTGGTGACCGTGAGTCCTAGTGAGCTAAAGGTGTTCAGGAAAAAGTTGTATCCAGGGAATGGGTAGATGACCATGACAATAGCTGTAATGATGACGAATTGGATGGGTCCGATGATTCCAAGGTAGGCGGCTATTCGTTTCCATGACATAGCCAAAATAAATCACCTTCCAGTAACAGGAGTGAATTGGTCTAAACCTATTGGGTTATTTTCCCTTAAATACGGTAATTCTAGCTGATTCATGAATAGTTGCAATTGATTTTGTTGGTTGTAAAAAGTAAGGAGTTAAAGGATAAGAGGAAAGCCGGGCCCTGGGTTGTCCACCAGTGCACCAGAGGCCCGACGCGCCGTTTGTCGAACCTCAGGTCCGGTTTCCACCCATCCTCAGCGAATCATAAGCCGAAGTGCCTGTTCAAGGCGTGGACCTGCTCGGGGATTGGTTCGACATCCAGCAAATAATCGCTCTGCACAGGTCATGCGAGCGACATGAGCGTGATGATGACGTTTCCGAGCGTTTTTTGTCTGCATGATGTGTTTGCCTCCAAGATTGTGCTTGGTGAAACTGGGGTACTCAAAATTAGATAAGAATCGATGGGTGCCTTCTGGTGCAAGAAGCAGCAAAATATTGTGCTCCCGTAAGGAATTTTGCACAACCTAGTTCAAAATTTGGGAATATGGATGAGTTATTTCACCTAAGGTAGGAGAGCCTTGCAATCGCTTAAAAGACACTTTCTATAGACCGTGTCGTAAAACTTACTTGCTATTTAGCAAGCTTACAATAAACAAAAGCAAGAATATTACAATAATTTGTAATATATTCATTTGTTCCAGGTTTTCTCCCAAGTTTTAAACATTTTTAAGCAAAAAAGCACTTATGACTCTTTGGAGGGATACCTGATGCAATGGCCCCCGACAATTACTCCAGAAATTTCGTATGGTGAAATTACACTAATTGTTATTGCAATAGTATTTATCATCTATGTGATTTACAGAGAATACCGAAAGCGCTCTACTTAATTCAATTAAGAGATAGTGACAACGTTCCCCTCAATCTAGTTATGATAAGGTCGAGGTAATTCCCTCCACTTCAGAAAAGAACCATATAGCGAGTAGCTATTTTGTCATATATGGAGGGAAATGGGTGCGCTCAGATCCAACAGGAAATCGTGCAGATAACAAAGATGAAAATAAACCAACACCCGGATTAGTGGGGGTTCGGTTTCGGGGAGATGCGTTCATTCGCCTGGCTGATGTTCCCAAGGACACGAAAAATAAGTGGGCACTGTTGTCACACGGCAAAGCGGATTTACAAGAACTAATTAATTTCCTTATTCAAGTCAAATGTAA
>JABXGU010000763.1 GCA_016550415.1 archaeon
ATCAGTTAGATCGGAACCGCAAAAGATACAGAATTTTGCTTCTGGTCTTACCATGTTATTGCAATTGGGGCATTTATGCTGAGTAGGTGTTTCAGTAACGGGAGTTTCTTCTGCGGATTCATCATCCTCAGGTCCCGATTCTTTAGATAATGTTTGTCCGCAACGAATGCAATATACAGCATCTATTGGATTCCTGGAATATCCACAATCTCTGCATATTGGTCCTCCTTCAGATATGGAAGGAGAAGTAGTCGATACGAGTTTTGTTCCACATTTTGTGCAAAACTGCTCAGAGCCTTTAAGGATGTTCCCACATTTCGGACATTTTTGTGATGAAAAAGATGGTCTGAATTGTTGAGGCGCTACTCTTGTTTCAGGTGTTAGGGCTCGACCACACACCGTACAATTCTTTGCGTTTTTACTAATTGTTGCTCCACAATTTGGGCATTTATCTCGAGCCATTTTTTTCGTCTCTCATTGTTTCTAGTCTGTTTGTGCTAATTACTGCAACATATAATTACTTTTGCAGCAGCACCATTCTGATTCTTTATGAATACAAATCTCTTAAGAACGAGGAGAAACAGGGAAGGACTTTAATTTTACTTCTATTTCCTCTTGGATTTTTCTTTTGCTGGTTTTTCAGAACTCATGGTAATCCGGAATAAATCGATGAGTTCGCCCACATCTTTGTCTTTCGTGCTTTCTCGGAGAATTGGTGTGCCATCCTCAGTTTTCTTGAGAAACTCTGTTGCTAGAACCCTCCCGCCTTCAACAAGAATACGCGGCGTATAGTCGCCACCAAAGAAAGGTCCATCAGGGAGTTTACTAGTGCGTTCCAATTGAGATGTAGTTGATGATTTGCCAAAGAAACTAACTTTCCGATCGACAGCGGTAAAGACTTCATGTCCAATGACGACAAGTTCACGACGATAGCCTGATGGTGGCTTAATGTCCTGGACGCGCCCAATAATATCATCTTGAGCAGGAGCAGGTCCTGCCTCAGAGGGTGGTAGCTGAGGCCATTGACGATCTGCACCATTATATTCTTGACCTAACTGGCTGGTTGTGACTTGTGCAATCGAAGAGGGCGTTATTGGTTTAGGTGGGGGTTGAGGCACAGGTTCTGCTGAGGAAATAGCAATTGTTCGGTCAGCAAGCTCCACTTCAACTTCGACTTCTCGTTTAGGTGCTCGTACAGGAGCTTTTAGACCAAGTAATCCCAAAAATGGGTCTGGCTCTTCACCTTCGTCAATTGACAGGACCTTGTATACAAGACCTCTTTCGCTGCGTACTGCCTGTGCTTGACGGGCAGCAATAAATCTGTTCCTGACTCCAGCCTCATTACCTTTCCAGAGCCAGATTTTACGGTCTTCGTCATCTACGATAATTAGTACACGTTCCGAGATCAGGATTTCTTTTAATTTCCCGGATACAGAGACTTCTTTCAATTCCCCAGTTTCGATGATGTCGTATACTTGGAGGCGAGTGGACAGGACTCACACCTTCTATTGCCTAACAGTACATTCTACTATTTTTAAAGGTGGTGCAGGATTAATTTGGGTGATGATTCACTTTCTATTTAAAATTATGTTCACAGCTAGCTTTTTGTAGTTACAGCTTGAAATTCCTACAAGGAGGGACTGCCTTTTGTTTCATACAACTTTTCGTGAAGCAGTCATTGAAGAATTGTCGGGGATAATTGCGAAACAATTCATAAGTGATATTAGTAGATTCCATCGCATCCAAGCATCACCCGGATACCATGATGCTATTGATTATGTGAAAGGACAAATTGACCGTTTTCCCGGAATTACATCAAACATTGAAAGATATGTTGCTGATGGAAGAAAACAAACATGGCAATGGACTGCACCAATGGGCTGGCGTGTATCTGCAGGAGAGTTACACCTTATTCGTCCACAAAATGAACTACTAGCCCGGTTTTCTGAAACCCCAGTGTCAGTTGTAGCCTACAGCAAAGGCGTTGATGTTGAAGCAGAGCTAGTCTATGTGGAAGAAGGAAAGTCTGACCAAGATTACAAGGGAGTAACTGTAAAGGATAAGGTTGTATTAACAACCGGTAGTGCCCGTGACGTACATAGGCAAGCAGTTGTAAAAAGAGAAGCTCTAGGAACCATTCATTTTCCTCCATTGGAGCGGCGCAGAAACTATCCAGATCTTGTTCTTTATGAGGCAATCTGGCCTACTGCTAATGAAGTTGACAGAACAGGGTTTGCAATTGCAGTCTCTGGAAGAGTCGGATTGCGGCTTCGAAGAATGATTGAAACAGAAAAAGAAGTCGTGATCCATGCAAAGGTTGATGCAGAACTCTTTGAAGGAGAACAGAGTGTTCTGACTGCAACAATCAAAGGGGGCGATTACCCAAATGAGGAAATCCTACTCATTGCTCACCTTTGTCACCCTCACCCTGGTGCAAACGATAATGCCAGTGGTAGTGCCCTTCTAATGGAAATCGCGAGAACCATCACAACTCTTATCGAAGAGGGAAAATTGCCCAGACCACTTCGCACCATTCGTTTTCTTTGGGTTCCAGAATTTTTTGGAACAATTTGCTATCTCAATGCACACCCTGAGTTCGCTCACAGGACACTTAGCGGCATAAACTGCGACATGGTTGGAGAAGATACTCAACTTTGTGGGGGAGTCATTACTCTAAACCGTACCCCAGGCTCGCTTCCCAGCTTCATAAATGACCTCCTAGAGTATTACCTGGAATCCGCTTCTGGAGAACCTCTGCTTATTTCGCCTGAAGGGAGCAGGAGCATCTTTCATTTTGATGTAAAAGGATTTGATTGGCGAAGCGACCACATGATGCTTGTTGATTCAACAATACGAGTTCCCTGTCCAATGCTCAATCACTGGCCAGATCACTTCTACCATTCAAGTGAGGATACCGTTGACAAATGCGATTCCACTCAACTCAAGCGAGTTGGATATGCTGTTATCATGACAGTGCTCACCCAAGCTTATGCTGAATCAGATGATGCTTTGTTCATTGCTACTGAAGTGCACGCCCGTGCCCAGAAACGCCTTGCACAGACCACACAACGAATCATACAAAATGCAATCCATAATGATGCGAATTTGCAAAAAGGAGCCATTATTGCTAGAATTTTGAGAATGGGTATGGAAACGATTAGGCATTCTACAAATCAGGAAAGTGTTGCACTTCAGAGTGTTCAGGTTCTTAGCCGGATTGATTTGAGGCTGCAGCAATTTATCAACTACTTAGTGGAGAATCTTGGAAGAGTTCGCCAAGATGAAAATCGGAAATTAAGGAATGTAGAGGAGTTATTGTGTGCATCAATAGGATACACACCACCCAAACGATTAACCCTACTAAAAATGGAGAGAGATGCACAATTCCAAATTCCCTCAAGGAAGTTCCATGGACCCTTACATTTTACTGGGCTGCTTCGAAGAATACCATCCAAGGATGCTGAATGGCTTCGTTCTGAGCAGCAAAAAGACCAGAATTTTGTTGCTCTACTCTTGGAAATGACGAACTTTATAGATGGGCACCATAGTCTTTATGATATCTTCCTAGTATTAGAAGCAGAATTCATGGGTATCGCCAATATAGGGACTGTGAAAAGATTGGCATCTATCCTTGAAAATTTAGATTTAATAGAAATACAAAAAATCTAGTCTAAGTGTGAAGGAGTAGAAAAATGAAACAAAATAATTTACTTGAGTTAAAGGAAAAGGTCATTGCAGCCTTGGAGAATTTTGAAAGAGAACTTCCAAGTATAGGTGGAATCGAAACGCAAGAAAAACTACAACTCTTAGTTGAGAATGCAAAGCATCTACATGAGGTTCTTAATGAAGTAAGGCAATACTTCATTGAAGTGCGTAGTAGGTTATCTGATGTTCAAGGCATCCCTCCAGCCAAAGAACTTGCACAGATAGTGATTGGGTCTGTCACTGAAGCATTAGGAGCCATCCGTGAAGCTCTACATCATCTCGATGAGATGAAAGAGGAATTCCGCAGTGGACACCAGAAATCAAAAACGAAAGAGAAACTACATTATGCAGAATACAGCGCGAAGGAAGCTGTTAGGCATACTCAAAGTATCATCAAAAGAATTGATGAACATGCTGAAGAAATTATAGAAGGCAAATAATGGACAATATCAACTAGAAAGAAAATGTGATCTCACTTTGAATCGCTGGTTTCTTATCTCACTTGCAAGCATCACCCTCACAGTGACCATGATTTTTCTTTGGTTATTCGTACCAGGATTTCCCTTACTCATATTCCTTCTCTTCCCACCTATTTACTGGTGGGGTTTTCAAAGCACAAAATCAGACATCCAAACCGAAGAACAAGAGAGGCAAGAGGGGCTACAACAACATTATTGTCCCCAATGCGGAAAACGTCTCCTTGAACCCTTTCAACCCTTCTGTCCGGCTTGCGGATTTGAGTTACATAACGATAAGTAAGCAGCATATTTTCTCTAATAATCCTTCATTTTGAAGGCTTTTTGCGGGTTTTCCAAGCATACTGGTACCATGCAAAAATAAGGACGCTGATGAATAGTGGGAGCAGAATTGCGTGTGTTAGATAGCAATGAACCGAGTAAATGCCAATACTAGCTATTCCTACAATAAATAGCCACAAAGTCTTCCTACTATTAAAGACAGATTGGAACATTCTAGCTATTCCTTCAATACTTGTAGGAATCCAAGGCGGCAAGTGTTTGATGGGTTTCCATGAAAGCGCAGATTTAACAAGATTGGTTTTTGGAAGTGGAAGAACGGGTCCGGACAGTACGGTCGCATAGAGGATGAGAAATGGTAGCAAAGTAATTAGATAGTACTTGTAAATGCCGCGGGGCCAGAAAATGTGCATTGACAGTGAGAGTAGAAGTGAAAGAGTAACGATTTGTTCCTGATAGGTTCTACTAGGTTTCTGTTTGATAATCCAAGCACAAGCCCAGAACGATGCAAGAGACCCACCCCAAGGTATTCCATAATAGACCGCAATGAAAACGATAAATTTCAGTGGAGCAGGCCAATAGAATGCAAGAATAGAAACCGTAATTGGATATGACATCTTGGGTAGTTCATCCCAAAACCAGTAGCTACCCATACCACGCATAATCGAGCTGATGTATTCACCCGGATACAAGACAAGGTAAGGCATCGACAGAATAAGACCTACTGCCGCCATTATGCCCACAGAGGTTAATAGCCGCTTTCGACCGCGTGCCAACTCTAAGAATAGAATTACTGGAAGAAGCAACCCAGCAGTCTGCTTAATCATTGTTGCGATAGCGACCCAGAACGCAGCCCAGTATAAATCACCTCGTACAATGAAATAGAAGCCTAAAATTAGGAAGAAGACGTGGATTGGAGTACTCAACCACATATAATCCCCCCACCAAAGTGCGACAGGGTTCAACCCGTATAACAACATAGCCACAAAGGGCAGAGCACGATTACGGGTAAGCAGCTTTGCAGTTACATAGATGACTATGCAAGTTGCAATATCAAAGAAAACAAAGCTGAAACCAATTCTTGCAAAATGTAAGTCAGTGCCTGTTATACTAAGCCGCCACAAATCTGGGAATAGACACTCTGAAGGAATGAAGTAAAATAGTGTAGTAATGTAGAGAAAAAGAGGGGGATAAATGTAAACCTGGATTCCTTCTGGCGCCCATAGCTCAGGAGTATATGGCAGATGACCAGCTACAAATTGGTTTACGAAATTTAGGTAGTAGTACTCAAAATCACCAAATGCTTCGACGACCCAGAAATCCATCCCGAACGAATAATGACTTGAATATGCCAAGTATTGAATAGTAGCCTGATGAAAAATTACTAGTTTTAAAACTACAATGAAAAGAAATGGCACCCAAAATAGAGGATCAGAAAGATGATTCAGTCTTTCAGATATCCTTGACTGTTCATTCGCCAAAGATTGGCACACTCATATTTTTTCCGATTTATTAAATTCAGGATTTCTATGGAGACTCCTTCACCATTTAACTTTGTGCTAATTATTCTTTCAAGGAGGTAGGCTTAATAGGTGGATAAAATATTCTGATTCCCGTTA
>JABXGU010000764.1 GCA_016550415.1 archaeon
ATATGCCGGACTTTGTAGGGTTGTTATGTAGCACCCTGTCTGCAGGGAGAGCTTCACCGGAAGAGAGAATCGTCCATCATCGGTGGCAACCGTGTCTGAGGGTAAAGTTAAACGCGTCATCGGCGGCGTCGAAGCACGCAAAATTATCCTCCGCCACCTCCTGGATGGTCCTCAAACCGGATTGGTGTTACGGGCCGCCATTGCCCGGCGCGTGTCCAAACCTGTGGATGAGGTCTCCGATGCGATGCTCTATTTTAATTTACAGCATCTGGAAAATAATGGACTGATTGAACGCTTCCGAGATGGGAAAGAAAAAGCCGCCCGATTAGTCCCCCATGAAATCCAAAGTGTACGCCGAGTGCTAGGAGTCAATGCCCCTGTAGCCTATATTGGAGCGATTGGCGATGACCCCAGTGTGTTACAGGCGGTGCCGAAACGGATTCGGGCAGAAACCTCGCTTCGTCCGGAAAAGTACCACTATTTCGTTGAAGAAGCCGCACGGCGCCGCTTAAGCGGATTAACCCCGGATCGGATTTTACATGAAGTGCCTGAAGATATTTTTGTGCATGATTTAGGGAAAATGTATGAACTGGTGTACAGGCTCTCCCAAGAGTTGGTTCGCGAGTATTCTATTCTGATCGATGTCACCGGTGGGGGCAAGGTGTGTGCCTTGGCCTTATATCAGCTGGCCATCGAGTTCGATTTGCCTTGCATCTTCGTTACTGAGTTAGGGGCAGTAACCTGGATGCGCCGCTAATTGAGATAAGATGGTGACGTGGAATAGTTTGAAATGCGCCACGATTAGGTAGAAGCATTGTTACCGAATTCATAAGGAAAGTCAGTCTGCATGGGAACAAGGACCCCTTTCTCACGGAGTTTGAAGAGCGCTTCGAAGACTTCGATGCGCTGAACGCCTTTTTCTTGTAAGTATTTTTCGACGAGCGTGTAGATGGTGAAGGTTCCATCCTCCCCTCTCAAGGTTTTGGCTAAGTTGCATAACGCCCGTTCTGTGGCCGACAGGAAAAGGTGAGACACGGGTTCGGATTGCACAATGTGGGGTAAACGGAGAGAAATAAACAGGTATTCATCGACAAGGTCGATGGCGTCATTAAAGAGGTTCAGCCGTCCAACCCAGTTTTCAAGAGTGTCCTGATATTGGTCCTCGAAACGTTCTGTAAATTCCTCTAAGCGTTTCCCTAATTGACTACTGGGAGGTTGTTTGAAGATGAGCGCGTTTCGCATAAACTCCCCATCATGAACAATGATATGAAAATCACGATAGGTGATTTGCTGTAGCGAAGACGTGGAATCCACCAGTTCATCTGCATCTTCGGTTTCGGTGAGGTTTAATCCGAAAGCGGTAATGGCTTGGATAAGGGCACTCACCAAATTCGCCTTCATTTTTCGATCGATAATAGGATCTAACAGGCAAAGCCCCGTTTCCTTGTGAATTAACAAAATCCGTCGAATTTTATGGATATCATAAAACGAGTCAGCCAGCGCTTGCAAGTCTCGACGGTGACGTCGTTGCCGGGGAAGTAAGATTTGTTGGCGGTAAAAAATGAAAAGGACCAAGAATATCAAAGCGAGAACAACTATTCCTAAAAGGAGCCCCCACCAGGAGAATGATAGTGGTGAGACAGGCGCCATGCAATAGAGGTGCCAAAGCCCATCTTCTGCATTATTTATGACAAGCAGAGAGTCTTCCAAATGCCAATCCGTATAAAGGAGGGTGTTTCGATGAAGAAATTGAAGGGTCCAGTTAGAGGGCAGAGCAAGTATGATTGTCTGATTTTCAATTCCTGTCGGGAAATCAACGATTATCGTGAGTAGCCAGTTGGCATCCAAATAGACAGAAGTTGGAGTAGAAATTACTGAAACCGAATCAACAAAATTCCCTTCCAATTGGACATTATAATTAATTGACCATTGATAGAAAT
>JABXGU010000765.1 GCA_016550415.1 archaeon
TTGATAGAGCTTTCCAAGTTCATCTAATCCTTTAATATGAGCGTGTTTACTGAAGGTCTTCGGTGGCTGGAAGACCCGGGATTCCTTTGATGTGATTTCAATTTTACTCAATGCTGCTCACCGTAATGTATGATAGCATGATTCAACTCATGTTTTATGGGATTTCTCCCCTTCATGAATTAGAGCTGTCAGTCCCCAATGGGACTGGGATGGCTTCCCAACGCCAGCCGGCTCTATTTAAAATTTTGGGAGTGCTAGCCCTCCAATAAGACATAATGTTGTCTGGTCAAGGGATAATTATAATAAGCCAAAGTGGATGAGCTTGTTCACTTCATCTGTGGCGGCGAGCCGCATACCAACACAGGAAGGTTAGTGTGAACAGGAAAACCCCTGCTAGCACCATTGTTTCACCAAGAAGAGAAAGACCAAAATAATAGGCAACTCCCCCGCTGAGTAGGATAGTGAAACCAATAACAACTGATATCGATACGAGAACCCGTGAAGAAACCCGAGAAACTGAAGAATCAGACACTGAGGACACGGAGAAGCCAACTCCTGGAGACCTGATTCTGTATCTAATTATCGCTATTATAGTTACCGTACTAGTATATTTTCTCCCTGAACCCTTCTATCTCGCCATTCCAACAGCCTATTGCTCCGCAGTAATACTAAGCGTCATATCAGTGCCATCAACAATGGTCATCGACTGGACCTACGGCGCAGTATTTGTAAGCGGCATTGGCTTTCAATACCAAATCATCCGAGACTGCACAGGAATCCAAGTCATAGCAGTTTTTGCAGGACTAATACTACCATTACCACGAGGAACATGGAGACGAAAAGCACTCTCCATGGCCGTTGTATCAGCCCTGCTTTTCATAGCAAATGTCTTACGAGTAGTATATGAGATTTGGCTAGTCTACTGGGGAATTATGACATATGAGATGGCCCATTACCCAATGTCGTTCGTTTTAGGTATTATCGGCGTGTTTGCATTATGTCTAGTTGCTATCTGGTTGATGCCGGGTTTTATTGAGACCTTTGAGGATTTCATCGATTACCTTTTTCCTCCCAAGTCGAAAGTGGACTCATCTGATAGTTCTTGAACCGATAAGTGGGCGGAGAAAAGAAAAATATCAGACCATGTTTCAGGATTTGTAATTCAGATTCATTCCTAACATCAGAATGTATTCAACTAAACTCATAACATAACAGACTAGTCTTGTATAGTAAGAGATTTATATTACTATCTGCACTAATTATCTCACTCAACGAGAGCAATTAGCTCGTTCTAATGGAGGTTAATTCTTTTTGAAAATAAAATATTGTAACTGGGAGCCTGGCAAAGGACTGGAAGATATTCAAGCGAAAATCTATTCGGAAGCTTCTGGGCTGCCTGTAAGAGTGGAACAAATTCGGGCTCGTAACATGAGCCGGGATCCTTTGATGACTCGATACGCATTGACTGAGGCAGGTGAACCTCTCGCATATATTACATCACGGGATTCAAGTTCTGAGCGAGGGCGAACTTATATTGGATATCCTTGGACCATGCCCGGTGTGTCTGCTGATGTCCAAGAGACACTGTATAATGAATTGTCTGCGTTCTTGGAAAAACGGAAGGAGACAGAAGAAATCGCCACAACAGTGGTACTAACAGCTAAGATTGCTGATAAGCAATTTGCCTACTGGGAGAAAAAGGGCTTTGTCGAAGACGAAAGACTCTATCGGTATAATCTGGATTTAGATGTCGATGAAATAAGCAAGTGGAAATTGAGTCCCAAACTCAAAGCGTTAGATAGTCAAGTAGCAACTACAAAGGATCTGAAACATCTGTATGAACTTTCACAAGTTGATCCCTTGCTTGCTGGAGAATTCAGCACGGAAGAAGCTCGAGAGGGCTATTTCAAAAACCGTGTACTCAGAGATGGGCATGCAGTAATTCTCTTTGATAAGGGGCAAGCTGTTGCTGCTAGCGCACCACTTCGCATAGAACCCGACAAACTCTTTCTCCTCGGAGATGAATCACGAGTCCTGATGCGGTTTACTGCTATCCGTCCTGGATACCAGTATGCTTGGAAGCGCTTGGTATATGAAATCGCCAAAGAAACAAAGGCTGCAGGATGGAGTAATATTCCCCTACGTTCCACCTTGCACTTTACCACCAATGCACCAGTCGCTATACACTTTGCAGAGATGCGCCCTGAACTTGAAATGTTTGAAGTCATACTCAAGAAACCGATGACTACATGACACTAAAAAAACAGGTTGGAGACATAAAGCCAAAGGTAGCCAAACATGGATACTGATACCTATATCATAATTACTTTATCCAGATTATGTAATGAATTGTAGTGGTTCAGTTTCTGAGAATTGCAGCCAGCGGCCATCAATTTGTGCACCACGTACATGAGATAGGCGAACTTGGTGCTGCAAGTGTCCTTTAACTTCCTTGTATCGTGTTTCTATTATACCATCTGTCGAGTAGCCCAGTGTAGCGACTATTTCTTTTTCTTGAACTCCTTGCTCCAATATGTAGATAGCTGTGACGCCACGATCTTTTACTTTGGCACATAGAACTTGGAGGAATTTAATGACTGAGATGGGTGTGGAATATGTCATGAGCGTAGTAATACTATCAATACAAAGGTGACCTTGGTCTAAATCTGAGATTGCTTGGAGTATTATGAGGTTTATCGTGTTTAGATTATATAGGCTCTGAAAGGCGAAGGGTTCTGATGAAGTCTTTCCTGCAACACAGGAAACTCCGTCAATTATGCGTAGTTTAGCAACATCCTTTTTGCCAGCATAGGATGCTGCCTTTTCACGTATCTGTTGGGGAGTCCAGACTGTTGTTGCATGTACGCAGGGTTCTCCTTGCTGCAGCCGGTCGCACAAATATCGAATAGCTAATGTTGCTTTTACAACTCCTGGAGGACCATACAAAAGGAGTTGACTACCTCTAGGAATCTGAAGGGCTCCTGATGGTGCAAAGCCTACTTGTATGAAATCACTCACTATCTTCATCACCTGCAAGGCGTAACCCATTCTTCTCTATTAGAACTTCGCGCCAATGCGTTTTGACACTATGCCCGACAAGGCTGTGCATCCTAAGAACCCAATGTAATTTACCATCAATTCCTTCAACAGTTCTTGTAAAAAATGAGCCATGGACTAGGGCTCGAAGATTTGTTACTAGTTTAGAATCATGGGCTTGCTCTTCTAAAACTATGATTAGTTTTTTTTCTAAACTTGAGATACGTTGTCCAAGGACATGGACAAAAGTGCGAATCCGTTCTGGGTCAGGTGCAGCAAGGCTAAGCCCTGATACAGAGTCAAGGATTATGGTGGAACCAGAATCCAAAGTTTTTGCATGATCTGTTACAATTAGGTTGACTTCGTTAAGATTACCTGGATTACTGATGCGTCTTATTGCATAAGGGTCATTTCGCATCCCAATACGCCAACTGTAAGCATCTATAAATTGTATCTTTGTGTTTTTTGATTCACTAGGTGTGAGTAGTCCTACTCCACATGCTTGGTTTAGAATTTCAGTGGGAGTGTTCTCAGTGGACAGATAAAGTGCCGCCTGCCCATTACGGACAGTTTCCAAGGCAAGTTGAAGGCAAATACATGTCTTACCTGAACCAGGCGGCCCAATTAGCGCGATGCTTGTTCCTTTAGGAAACCCCTCCGGAATAATTGGTTCCAAAAACACTGCAGTCGCCTCAAATTGCGAGCACTTACAAGTAAACAATACCAAGCTAATCTTTTATTTATCCCATAGATTAAGCTCATTTTGGCGAATAAACTTTTAGGCGTTTTACTATTGGGTCACGAAAATTCGTTAGCACTCCAACAAAAACCTATTAAATGAAGGAGCAAGGTAGTTAATTAGTTAGACCCATTATATTGCAGGGGAATAACATGAAGGAAAGGACGAAGTCAGGGATACCAGGACTTGATGAAGCACTACACGGTGGCTTCCCGAAAGGCACCATCATTCTAGTAAGTGGTGGTCCAGGTACCGGAAAATCAATTTTACTGAATCAATTCCTTGTCAACGGCGCATTATCAATGAATGAGCCTGGTGTGCTAGTTTCGATGGAAGAACATCTTCAGTCAACTATCAGTAATATGAGTTCATTTGGCTGGGACCTTGAAAAACTTGTAGAAAAAGGAAAAATAGCCCTTGTCGATGCTTCTCCAACAATTCAAAACGAACGAGTGGTCCTGAAACCTGAACATCCAATATTAGGACGAGAAGAATTCTCCATGGAGTCCCTTCTGTCATTGATTCATCGTGAAATTCGACGAATAAAAGCCAAGCGAGTAGCCATAGATTCTATCTCTACATTAACACTCCAACATGAAAATGTATTCAAGCTTCGCCATGATCTGCTGAATATGGTCAGATCACTACGAATGACCGCTGCAACATGTCTTGTTGCTGTAGAAAGCCCCTCAGAAGACCGAATTGGGCGCTTCGATGTAGAGGGCTTTCTAACAGATGGCTGCTTAACAATGAAGCTAACAAGCCAGGGTACGGTCAGAATCCGTACAATAGAAATTGTGAAAATGAGAGGGACAAGCCATCAAATGAATCCACTTCACCTCATCATCGGAGACAAGGGGATAGAAGTATCAGATCTTCCACCTATCCAATAGCCCAATTATTCAAAACAAACTCATACTAAGGTGTAACATCAAATGAGTCAAACACCTCGTTTATACACATTCAAGATATCAGTCATCGGCGACTATGCAGTCGGAAAAACATCTCTAATCAAAAGGTATATGACAAATTCATTCGACGAAGGCTACCTTGCTACATTAGGGGCAGCCATTTCAAACTTTGAAAGCAGTGTTGGAAAGGATAAGGTTCAGCTACAAGTTTGGGATTTAGCGGGCCAAACCTCTTTTAGAAGGGTTAGGGTTCAATATCTCTTTGGCACAGAATTTGCAATTGTCGTTTTTGATGTTACAAGGAAAGAATCTCTTGAATGTGTTATTGAGTGGGTTGAGGATGTACGTCAAGGTGCTCCTGAGGTTCTCCTTTATTTAGTCGGTAACAAATGTGACTTGAAAGAAGACCGTGTAGTTGAAGCAGATTCAGCACAAGCTATCATGAAGAAACTCAATATGGTAGGTTATTTGGAAACTTCTGCAAAAGAGGGAACAAATGTCAAAAATCTTTTCCAGGAAATCGTTCAGATACTTCATGAACGAGCTCAAAGATAATTAATAGAAGGTCTATTTGAAAGTGAAAACTGCATTGAAATCTATGTATTTAGCTGGAAAATTTCAAGTAATTAGGGTCACAGGGAAATTTATTAGATTGTAAACAGAGAGTAAAGTGAGCGAGAGTGGGTTGTGCTAATCGTGTCTTTCCCTCAAGAAATCAATGAGTTCCTTAACCGTGTACAAGGACAGACAATTATTATTAAAGGCAGGTCAGGAACTGGAAAGACAACATTTACACTCTCAATGCTAGCTAGTTTGGTAGAATTAGCATCAGAGAAGTTCAAACCAGATAATTTCATCTATTTGTCATCCAGCGTCGCTACCGCTAATCTCCGAACCCAATTCCCCTGGGTCTTCGATTTTATACCAGAGAACAATATCCTTGATGCTTCCCCATCACTTGGTAGTCTTTCAGAGACTTCCTTGGAGTCTCGTAATGAATCCATGTCACGAATTGTATATTCTGATGAACTCACATTCATCAGTGCAGTTAATGACAGGCTGCAGACTCTTCAAAATGGTGTTTGTATAATCGACTCCTTTGATTCAGTGGTCGAAGCAGCACACGCTGATTCACGTCGATTAGCCAGCGCTTTAACTAATTTAGGTCGAACCTCCAACGCTAAAATCATACTCATCACTGAAGGCGATGAAGAAAGCCCTCTTGATCATATTGTTGATGGTATTTTATGTTTAATAAAAAGCACAGAGAATGGGCGTATTTGGCGCACATTACGCATCGATAAACTTCGTGGTACACATATAGACCAAAGTCATTATGGCTTCACTTTGTTTGATAACAAATTCAGAATTCTTCAACCATATGATATTGACTTGGCTCATCGCCTTTCAGCTTTCAAAGTGATATCACATGGTGGTGGTCGATTCTCCTCAGGGCTGAAAGAACTTGATGACATATTTGGAGGCTTTCGTCGTGGTAGCACATTTTTCATTGAAGTTGGAAAACGTGTTTCCAATGAAGTTGTCAACACCTTTTTGCTAAACATCATTGCCAATTTCATTCTTCAAGAGAGTGGAGTAATTATCATTCCCCCAAATAAGCTAAGTCATCGCAGATTAAAATCTGCAGCACTACGCCTAGGTTTTGTTGACCAACTGAATACGCGTCTTCGTTTTCTGGCTAGTTCTGCGACTACTCTTAGTGTTGAGAGTACTGCATCAGAAATGGGAGAACCCTATTATAAGACAGTGGCTATCAGAGAAAGCAATGATTTAGAGAATGCTTGGAATATGGTGCTAGAAGAATTGCGCAACCAGAAATGCTCCACGCTCTTAAATATCGTTGGCTTTGGATGGCTACACTCTTGGCTTGGCTCTGAACCACTTCCGCGATGGGCAACCCGTATTGCCACTGACACTGCAACTGAAAGTAATCTAGCAGTTGTCATAGGTTATGAAAGCACAGCAGATACAAATCAATTCCTTGCTGACCTTGCAGATATCCATATGGTTTTAAATGTCAAGGCAGGTGTGACCATTCTCCAAGGGGTCAATCCCCCAACTGCTCAATATTGTGTATTCACAAAACTTGTGGAGGGTAAACCACAAATTGGCTTCCAAGAACTCGCCTAAA
>JABXGU010000766.1 GCA_016550415.1 archaeon
AACGGAATTAATGATTCAACGTGCTTTTCTAACCCGATGGTGTAATCTATTCATTCGAATCGGAGAGCGGGATTCAGGAATGCGTGACTTCGTTGCGAGTACCCAAAGTAAGGATCCTATGGGAAATTATGGTCGAGGAGTTAATGTGTTCGAACTTGTATTACGACTAACCTGGGCATTGATCAAAGGACCCTTTGGCCAATTATGAAAAAAGAGGGGGAGGGGAAGCGGAGTTACCGCTTCCGACGGCGATAGAAGACACCGAAACCGAGAGCTACAATCGCTCCGAGGATGATGGCTTCAATGGGGAAGCCAGGAATCGGTGGCGGTGGTGGAAGACCACCCACGATGTTGATGTCTTCGACGTTACTCCATGGACCAAAAACTCCATCATCGTCAACAGCACGGACGCGGAAATAAAATACACCGGATGTTGGCGCACTGACGTTGTAGGTCAGAGCCGAAGTTGTGTAGGTTGCAAGGACTATGGCAAAGCCCACATCATTACTGCTTTGAAGTTCATAGTGGTCTACAGTACCATCAGGGTCACTACTCGCAGACCAAGTGATGGTGATATCGCCTGCTGGAGAATCTGTTCCAGGATCATCGAGGACTGGAGCACTAGGTGGTTGGGTGTGTTCGTAGCTGATGCTGATGTTGTAGAGATGGGCACTGAGGTATTGACGGTTATTAATGAAGGTTGCTCGATAGCGTAAATCAGAACCCTGATTTGAAAATACATGAAGTACACCTGGGTTGACTGATTCCCAATTGGTTCCTCCGTCGGCAGAAAGCTGCCAGGAGATGTCGGTACCACTAGGGATGTAGGCAGTTTGAGTTAGAGTGGCACTGTAAATGATTTCAGAAGTGGTATCAGCAGTTAATGACTGTGCTATCGAGGACCCTGTAGCATAATAGGCGCCCGCACTTCGGAAAAGACGGAATATTTCTAAAGTATTCTTATTCGCGGCGTAAACGAAGTCTCCGTGTACAGTAATTTGGAGGGCTTGAGTCGCAGCTGCATATGTTGTCAGAATGTTGACATTATTGACATTTTGAGCATCAATTAGACGAACTCCACCTGAACCTCGTGCTGAGAGAATGTAAGGACCAAATCCCCACACTCCCTGTGATGGATTACTAACATCATAGACGGTATCAGGATAGGTGACATCGAATGGGTTTGTAACATTACGTATTGAAAGCCAATCTTCATTTGCAGCATATGCGAAGTCGCCATCAACAAAGATGTCATAGTGATTACTGTTAAGACTATACGTTGCGACGAGTTGTGGATTGTCGATTTGCCGTATATCATAGATGCTGAAACCATTGCCCATTCCATCAAAGTCTGAAACGATATAGAGGTGGTATCCTTGCACCCAGCATGCGGTGGTGTTTCCAGTTCCTGCAACCTGGTCAATTAACGAGATTGAGTAGGGAGAAGAAATATTGAGGCAGCCAAATCCATTGGTAAATGTGTAGTAACACACTTCACCCCAGAGGAACAGATCAATTAGCCCGCCACCAGCAATATAACCCATTGGTTCAATGTTGGCTGGATCACTGATATCGAAAAGCTGTATGATTGAATCAGCTATTACAGCAGCTATATGACCTTGGACATCGAGTTTCTTGAAGGAAGCTGCTATAAGTGAATAATTATCGAGGAACACGGGATTACCTGGGTCACTAACATCTACTGTTATAAAGCCATCTGGGCCTGCAGCGATATAGGCAATGTCACCTTGTACACGAACATCCCAGAATTCGAAACCAGGGTTGAAACTCGCAAAGTGAGTGAGCAGATCCATTCCCCCGCTGTATCGGATGAGAAGAATGCCAGTATCGGTTCCGACAACAATATCACCCGCGTAGAGGTCAATGTCCCATGCATAGGGGGTGGTGAAGACATTCACGTGGGATGGATGAGTGGGATCTGAAACGTCTAGAACCACTACGCCTCCCGCGCCATCAGCAACGAAGAGGGTCTTATCTTGAAGGGCAAGTCTACGGGCAAACCCATTGGTGTCATATGAGCCAAGGACTTGTAAATCACTGGGATCTGTTACGTCAAAAATGAGAATTCCTGCGGGTCCATCCGCAACATATGCGATATTCCCATCGACGATGACATCTGTGCAGTTACCTGGAGTATTAAAGCTGTCAATGCCAGTAGTTGCTCCAGGAGCGGAAACGTTCCGGACATAAAGCCCTAATGGACCATCAGCGAAATATCCGATGTGGCCATCAATACAGTATCCATAGAGTGAGCCCCAGCCCAGATCCCCAACGCGTTGCATTCCACCGGGATTTTCTTTATCGAAAACAATCCACTCGTTACTTCCTGTTGCGCCCGTGACAACGAGATATATGAAATGGCCTTGAACTTCAAGGTCAGTGATATCTCCGTCAAGAAGGAAGTGTTGATTGATTGGACCAGGGATATTATACGGATTGGTAACATTGTACGCAGCAAACCATGGACCTGATCCAAAATCGTTTGTGCCAATGTACATTACATCTCCATCGACGACACATTGAGTGATAAAGTTGGAAGCACCCCGATCATCAAGCAATGCCGGAGAAGTGGGATCAGTAATATTGTAGATAGAAATTCCTGAGCCAATTGTTGTTGTGAATTGGGTCGCATACAATTTGCGCCCTTGTACATCTATCGATGTTACGGGGTCTGATGTTGGGATGAAACTGAGTTGACTTTCTGATAAGCTGCGGGTACTGGTCAGAGTTCCATTACCCCATCCGCTGGCAGTTGTGGGTCCTGCATCCAGATAGGTGACTGAAGCGAAATCTTCAGCATAATTACTGGTTGTACCAGGTATCGGCACCCCATTAACCCCTAAAGAAATTGGAGATAGATATGAAGGTGCGAACGCAGCAATTGAGAGGAACAACACTAAGCTAACCGCTAACAATAAGCGTGTTTTTTGAGAAAGCATGTTGATATCCCCAAAGAGGTAGTATCCAATACTTAGTATAAGCGCCCTTTAAATCCTCAGGCAGGAATTTTTTCGGAACCAATAGACCCGAAAAGGGGTCATATTTATTATGTAAATCTGGTCGTTCCCTGTGAGTTTAGTGTTACGCACAAGGGAAAGTGATGATAAAAACCGTGCCCTGAGTGTAATCGCCAGGGATTCGGTTTTCAACCGTAATTGTTCCTTGAAATGCATCAACCAGAGATTTTACAACCGAGAGTCCTAACCCAAGACCCTTGGCACCTTCGGAATATCGTGAAAAAAGATTGACTTTATCCTCTGGTGGAATTCCTTTACCCCAGTCAATAACACGAATTTCCCAAAGCCTCGTTTTGTCTTGTTCGATTGCCGCTATCGTTACATGGATACGTTTCACTTCAGTGGAATACTGGAGCGAGTTGCGTAGTAGATTGATGAAGACCTCTAATAGTAATTCATTAGCTTGAACGAAACATTCGTTGACTTTCCGATTGACTTGGAAGTCGACTTCCTCCTCATTCGTACCGAGAACATGGTCCCATGCTTCATGTATCATGTGCACGATATCGATTCGAGTCAAATCTTTTGGCTGAAGCGCCTTTGCTAGCTCGATACTTCGAACATTAGTGATAAGGCGTTGGGCGCGGTCAAGAGCGATTTGGATTTGACCTGTAATATCATCAACAACCTCTGTGGGATCTTGTGCAAGAGCGAGCAAATCAATAGATGATTGGATGACAGCATGATAATTACGGAGATCATGAATGAGAATGTCAGCATAGAGGGTTGCACGTTTGCGTTCATTTTCTGAGCGCTCATAACTTGAAAGATACATGCGACCCAATGTCGCTGGGCCTATCATGAACCCGAACAGAAGGAGAAATTGTGCTATCCACCAGCCAGCACTCCAGTCAACGAAATTGACATGTATCATATTGCTAATTACCCAGAGTGTTAGTGTACCTATGACAATGATGCCCATTGATAATCGTCCTTTAGATACTTGAAGGAAAAGAATGAACAGGTATGACAAAAGGAAGATGGAAACAAAACAGACCCCGAGCAGGATGCTCCGAAAAATGACTTGGAGATTCAGCCAATAGAACAGAACCACTAGCGTTGACTGCAGCCAAACTCCTCCCAATATCACTATTAGCATTATAAAGGAGATTCCTGCGAGCCACCATATCATTTGTGAGTGTTGATGCTTGGTAGGTGGATGAAATATCCACCATAAAGTCTGTATGAGGCAAGCCACCATCATTGTTCCTGAAATAATAAAAAGTAGGGTATATTCACCCGTAATTTCTACCCAGGGACTGATGAAGAAAATGGTTGATTCTACGATTGTGATTGCTAGAATCGCAAGGATCATTGGATACCGGTGCCAGTGGGGTTGCTGCGTCGTAAACCGCCAAAGTAGTCGAACGATTATTGCGGCCAAAACTGCTACGATAAGGTGTGTTAATGAATAGATGCCTTGTTCTGGGAAGAGCCAATAAAAGGGGATTATACTGACAATCAAAACTGTAAGGAGGTAGGGTATAATCATAAGAATGGCTAGAACAGAAGTGTGGAGATAGGCACGCTTTCTGTCAATTCCAAGTTGAGACTGTACTGGTAGCGCGACTGCGATGAATAGTGAATATATCAAGGCAGCCCTAATCATGACGGAAGCGGAAAGAAGGTTCATAGGTTGAAGAAAAGAAAGGAGAAGAAGAAGTGAGGATATTCCGATTAGAAAGAGAGCAGTAACAAAGGTTATTTTATCGAATCTTTCTAGGGTGTCTGCTGATCGAAGTAGTAAAACAAAGAGTAAAGCGTTGAGAACGACATTGATTATGCCTAATCCGATTCCTGTTGAAAGGGTGTCAAAAAGGAGCAAAGAGGGGAGAAGCAGATAGTAGATTAAACCGTAGAATAGAAGACTACTAATTGTAAGTAGAGAAAGTAGCTCAATTCCCCGTTTATAATTAATTTCAGATTTAGTCCATTTAGAAGAAACCACAACCCCAATTAGTAGAACAGTCATAAGTAGTGTTTCAACGAGATCTGCAGCCACTTCCAAAATTTCATTAATATAATAAGCAGGGTTAAGGTGCCATAGGGCTGCAACGAAATTCACAATGGCTGTGAACATAAAAACAGCAAGGAGAAAATATTTCCAAGTGTGACTTTTTTTTCTGATATCAAAGCTTATGGTAGCAGCTCCGATGAAGGCGAAAAACGCTAGCAGTGTGTGTAACCCTACACGAACTGAAGTTAAAATCCATAGAGGATTATTGAGCAGGAATAATCCAGACACGATTAGAATGGCAAGAAGAATTCGCCATGCAACCGAACCTATAATGGACTGCTCTTTCAGTTCCCCGCTCATGATCCTCAAAAGGAGATTTGGATAAATTCTTTTTTAAGTCTATTCAGGAGAAACTCGTAGAGCGAATAGAAACGAGGTTTACGCAACGTGGCCATCTATCACTGCCAATTAGAAACAGAAACTTCTTTAGGTTAGATTTGCCAGCTCTTTATGGTGAGACCTGCTGCATCGAAGAAATCTCTTCATTCTTTTGACTATACTTCTCTTCGGTGTGCTATTTGTTAGTAGTGCCACAGTAACAGGAAATACAATGCAAGTCGATGACCCGATACTGATCTACCCAATATCTGGCCAAATTACCGGTGTGACTACCCTTACGATTCAGGAAGTGATTGCAACCGCTCAATCTAATAATGCGCGTCTCATTGTTATTGAGTTAAGCACGACAGGAGGAGAATTAGGGGCAGTAAGTCAGATTATGCAATTGTTTGCCAACTCACCAGTACCAATAGTCGTTTTTGTTCCCCTAAGTGGGCAGGCAATTAGTGGTGGCACCTATTTACTCACTGCTTCACATATCGCTGCGATGACTTCCACAGCACGCATTGGCTCATGCCAACCGATTGCTGGAATCTTCCCAATCACTGACCCCACCTATCTGAACGCCCTTGTCACACTCATGACTTACCATACGCACCTCCATGAACGTAATGAAACCACAGTAACACGTTACATTCTCGAAAATCTAAACCATGGAGCCAATGAAGCCGAACAATCCAGAACGATTGAGCTGATAGCAAATTCCCTCCCTGACCTTCTCGCTACTCTAGAAGAATATACCCTCGTTCAACGAGAAAATCAACCCACTGATGTAACTTTTACGATTCTCAGGACCATAGACCTGGCAAGCTATAATTACACGCAGGTTATCCAAGATTTTGATGGTGTCGCTTCTGCTCCTCAAATTATCTATTCACCCAATGCAGGCCTAACAATCCTGGCGTTTCTTGCGCACCCAATTATTAGTTTCATTTTACTTCAAGTGGGAATATGGGGCTTCATCTTCGCGTTAAACGCCCCAGGACATGCTGGTGAAATCATTAGCATAATTTGTATCATTCTCGCACTTGTGGGCTTAGGAGTCATTGGAGTATCAATCGCGGGCATAGTACTTATGGTTCTCGGATTAATCCTGCTTATATTAGAAGCAAAAACGGACATTGGGTTTTCAGGATTAGCAGGCATTATCGGTATTGCTTGTTTTGTCCTGGGTGGTATCTTTTTCCTTCCTCCCAGTCAATGGCTTATTCCAACCCAAGTCATGTGGCTCTTTCAAGGAGTTGCGGCCGCAACCGCCCTTATTTTCTCAGCATTATTTGGGTATGCAATTTACAAAGCTGCGCAGGCACGTCGACTGACAAGTGATTTTGACCCCAAGACTTTGCCTGGTTCTCGCGGTATTGCTGAGACGAATCTTGATCCGGAAGGTCGCGTTCGGGCATTAGGTGAAAGCTGGATGGCTGAAGCCGACAAAGGCGTGATTAAAGCAGGAGAAACCGTTGAAGTTCTTAGATTGGATGGGCTGCGCTTGATTGTGAAGAAAGTAGAGCCACCAGACGAGTTTCAACTCTAGATGGCTAAGGCACCTAAGAGGAGATAGGAACCGAGGTTGGCTCTTCGATAATTATAATTTCTTCATCCAAAGGTACGGGTTCCACTTTGGCATCTTGGAGACCAAGTTTTGTAATGATTACACCAATAATGCTAACCACACCCAGACCGCATAAGACCACAACTGGTCCATAGATAATGAGTACTGGCACAAAAAGGATGAATTGAGGAACAGCAAAGATGAGGGTGAGTGTCGGAATCAACGAATAGATACCATTACGAACTTTATCGGGGATAAGATCCAACAGTAAGCGTTGGTTGAGGATGTTATTGAAGGAACTGAAGACTCCGGTGAGAATAAACCCTAAACAGATAATAAGCGTAGCAAGTTGAATGTACATAAAGGGAAACGGAATGAAAATACCTAAAGGCGGCATAAAAAAGTAAATGGCAGCAAAAAGGAAGTAAAACAAAGGACCACAGGTTTGAAGTGCTCTTGAA
>JABXGU010000767.1 GCA_016550415.1 archaeon
AATACCAATATTATCGGAATTTCTTTGATGATGTACATCTATTTGAAAATCAAGGCTTCATGTTAATCGAGGCAAGTGGACTAAGAAACACTCATTGGAAGATTTTTGTATTTAAGCGAGCCTAAACAACAAATAAGGTGCTAGTGACAATATTAAGTGAGTTTTCTCACAAATTCAACTGTCTAATCATAATTTTCAGTAATAGTACCTTTGACACTAATGCTTGTTTCCATCGAGTTAGTTCTACCAACATTAAAAGTCATTAATGAATGTTAGAAGGGCTATCGAAAAGCAGCCTTCCGTTTTTGGGAATAGAGTGGTTATTATTGTGATTGGATTGTTCTGAATTGTGCTCATTCCAGTCATTTTTGGTTCTAGTGTGCAGATGATGATATTGATTCTCCTCCCATTCGGATTGTCTCTTCTGTTTAGGAGATTTGATGTAAAAAATGTAACATCGGAAAGAACAACCAAAATAGCCATAATAGACTTATTCAGAGCAATTAATTTCATGTTTTCTTTACAAAATCATATCCCTTTACGAGCTAGCACAGCTACTGAGCCACGACGACCACAAATCTCGCATGAGGTTCGAGTAGCCAACTCAGCGATAAGAACATCCATAGCGCCAGCAGATAATGCAGATGGCAAAACACGAACCTTAACAATTCGCTTCTGCTTCAACAAACGCTTCATCTCAGCAACTAACCCATCATCAATACCGCCCTTACCAATCCGGATACTAGCCTTTTCCTCAGCCCAAACACGAGCCAATTCCCGCTTATCTTTCACCATCATCCCATCCATCCGACATTCATTGTTCCAATAATTGTTGCACCCGTTGCCTATCCCGTCGCCACATAATTTTCCGCTGAAAACCACACACCAAACACGTAACAACCAGTGAACTCGCCCGACCCCTACGACGAAGCCGCACACGAGAATTCACACCAGGCCTAAAAAAGACTCCACAACGATGACAACAACGAAACCGAAGCTCGCGAGGCAGCCGCACACGAGCTCGCATCACAATCCGACGAGCCATCAACACGTACCGACGCGACAGTTCCTCATCATCCCTAGCAACCTCCTCCGCCAACCTAAACAGGTTCCGAATCTGATTAATTACAAAACCCCGCCATTTTCGGCCACCATTAAAACGCACAACACACCACCAAGCAAAAAGTGGAGTAAGATGGTGCGCCGTCCGGGATTCGAACCCGGGCTCCCAGCGTGGCATTCTAGCGCGGCGCAGCTAGCGACCAGCGTGGCTAGGGTCCTACCACTAGACAAACGGCGCATTGTTTCAGTAGAGTTTGGTAACCCCTTAAATTACTTTCTGCCTTGTTGCTATGTTGCTTGATTGTTTTTTGAGGGGGTGGTTGGTTATTAGGGGTATCTAATCCCTTTCTCTTCTTTGTCGGCTTCTTGCATCTCTTTCTGCTAGGGGTCCAAAGATTTCTTTGCTTGCATCTTTCCATGCTTTATTTCGGCGGTATGCTTCTTGCCATGTTACCATTCCGTCCCAAAGGGCATCTGCAACGATTTGCCATTCTCTTTCGACGGGATTTCGAGGATTGCGAAGTTTTCTGGTTTCAATATTTTTCTCTCTATGGACTCTCCATTTCTCATTATCGGGTCTAACGTTTCTATGAATCCACGCTATTTCTTCTGGAGTATACCATTGGACCGGTAGTTCCTTCTTTGCTGCCATCATGCATCCGTACCCTCCATTATTCTGGTTTTTGTCTTCCAATGCTCCTTTGCCAGAGATGCTGTCGCAACAAGGCATTGACCATTTCGCTCTATCCTATATCTGAAAAACAGGCTCTTCAATTTTTTCAGAAGATTCGGTTCTTGTGATCTTTAACTATTTACTTCCTTGTTGCTCTAGCTTTTTGATTCGCTGTTCCAGTGTCCTCATCCTTGCTTCTTGACTGCCTAGTTCCTCAAATAGAATACCATCGTACAATTTCCACGCTACAATACCAAGTGCAATAGCTACAAAAATTCCCCAACCACTAATAAACCATTCAACCAAGACGTACATGGAAAGTTCAGGAAGAAGTTGAACAAGCAACATCCCATTCCATAATGTTGCTACTAATCCAGTTAGGGAAAAAATTACATTCAATCCAAGAATCATTTTGACAAACACCTCTTTCATAGTTAATCCCCCATGTATGATTTTTCATTCTTAAGTTGCTCAACTTACTAGTTTAATCTTCTGTAATTTGTTCACCATTTAGTAGTAGGTTGGCTAGTGCGATATTGTCTGTAATATTTGGGCGATTTGTTCTTAGAAAATCCTGTTATCCCTATTGTATGATTTGCGCTGTTGTTAAATCTGAAGCGGGGGATGAGTGTAAAGGAAAAATTTAAGCGATGTGATTAGCTCCTCTGTCTTTTGTGCGGTCGTAGTCTAGTGGCTATGATATTGGCCTTCCACGCCAATTGCCCGGGTTCGAATGCATGGTATGGGTTTCATGCTTTGCTGAAAGTCCCGGCGACCGCACCATTTCCATTATCTGTGTGATAGTTGAAAATAATTATAAGGTGTGGATTGAGACAAAGTTTGCCTGTGATGGCTTCCTTTGATGGGCCGGTTGTCTAGTTGGTTATGATGCCGCCCTGACTGAATCTGTTCTGTTTGGACGGATTTTGGGATACGGCGGAGGTCGCGTGTTCGAATCACGCCCGGCCCACCACCATATATTTACTGTTTATCAAGTCTCTTGTAATGGCTCTTGTCGGGGTAACGGAAAACGCTTAAATGGAGTTGTATCCTTCTGTCGTTTTGTAGCCGACGTAGCTTAGCTCGGGAGTATCTTGGTATATTGTTTGTTACCGGGTTCCTGAAAGCGCGGGACTGAAGATCCCGTTGTCGCCGGTTCAAATCCGGCCGTCGGCACCATCTCTTCTTATCATCTAATCTATGATTGCCTAGGTTGTCTTAGAAATGAAATAATTTGCTTTAATGTGAATGTCTGTTATCGTTTGAACAAATAGCCTACGAGTTCGGCGAAAATTAGGGAGATAATTGCACCAGCTGTGTTTCCGACTATGTATTTGACTAGGCTTACTTGTACAAAGGGAGTTATCATGGTGATGGCAAAGACTGCTCCCCATATGACAAGGACAAAACCTGCTGCTAAAAGAATAATGGCAAAGCGTAGAAGATATTGGCGTACCGGCTTTGAAGGTGTTGCGTGAGGATGGCGACGTTGGGATATGAGTATTGAGTGGAGAGTATTTGCCAGGAGGGCGGATCCAGTTGCTTGTACTAGTACAACGCCGAGGGGTACAAAGGCGAGTATGAGAGGAGATACAATGTAGAGAGTGTATGCTGCCGAATAAGAGAGGAAGATTTGGATGACTCCTAAGAATCCTATTAGCAGCACTAGAAGGGCAGCATCATCAGATGTTCTCCAATAATAGGCAACCGACATAAGTGATCCCTATTGCATATCGATAGCAATCTCGCAAGGGCTAAGTCGTAATAAATGTATTGTTGTGATGCAGCAAAAAATGATTGATGGTGGACTGGCCGGGATTTGAACCCGGGACCTCCGCCAGTTTGGAATGTTCACCCTTCTGTTGACAGGTGATGTTTGCCAAGACGGCGATCTACCGCTGATCTACCAGCCCACGGAATATTGTGAGCACATTTAGATGAGACGTGTTCGTGTGACGTCTTTATTTTGCCAGCTGTATTTTCGTATTTTACTTGTCCGTCCGAAACCACAGGCGGCACAACGCTTTTTATTAACATGGTATGAGTGGCGTCCACAGCGACGGCAGCGGATGTGCGTTTTTAGATTGTGTTTGCCAAAGGAGGGTGTTCCTTTAGTCATTTTCTATCACTTTCCTTTCTCCGTTTTCTTGGGAGGATTCTTGATTGATGGAGAGAGGAGGATTACGTTGTCGCCTCGGACAATTACAGTTCCCAGCTCTCGAGGTTTACCATCGGTTAGATCTTCCGCTTCATCGAGAATGAGGTTTAGGTGTTGGTCGTATCCGCGTAGCCGTCCTCGTAGTTCTCGATCTCCTTTTAGTTTGACAAGTACTTGATGGGTTAATGATTTGCCAAGAAGGTCCATTGGTCGTTGTCCACTTTCTGCCACGTCAAGAACTCCTGTCAGAGGATGTTGGAAGGCTTGCTTAAGAGCCCTTAAAAACATTATGTAGCAGATAATTGGTTTGGTGCCAATATTGCGTGTAAAACACAGGAAATTTCTTCGAGCAAAGGAGCAACGGACTCTCTTTGAACAGCTCAAAAAAACTCCCAATCTTATACATATTGAATTTAGGTCTACAACTAGGAGCAAAGTTGGAATTGAGTTAATTGTTCTTGATGATAAGACTGAATTGTTATTTGTGGAGAATCAGCCATGGCTCATTCGTGGACCTGAATTTCTATTTCCTGCCTTACAAGCACTGCTAAAACAGGTTGTGACATTGCCAGAAGTTGTTGTTGATATGGGAGCGGTTCCGCATATAGCTAATGGGGCTGATGTTATGGGGCCTGGCATTGTTGAGATGGAACCCAGTTTGGTGAAGGAGGATTTAGTTGTTATAATTGATAAGAAGAATCGGACTCCACTTGCTGTGGGGCAGATGCAAAAAGACGCAATTGAAGTTCAACGAGAGGCTAAAGGGCGCACAATAAGGACGCTGCATTATGTTGGCGATTCCCTGTGGAAACTGATGAAAAGCCTTTCTGAGTAAGAGGGCGAAGGTTTTTACGGTATTATTTGCCTCCTTGCTTACGCTATTGCATGGAGGATTTATGACTTTGACCCCTTTCAGAAGAAAAAGCAAGGAGAAAGATGAACGGGAAAAGGATTCTGCATCAAAGGGACGGTCAGCGGAGGGGGATTCCTATATGCAAGTGCGCTTCATGGAATTAACTGGACTAATAGATGTGACAGTGATTTCAGAAGAAGTGCGCAATGGCAATTTTGTAGTACTCGATGTTGCGCCAATAGTAAAGCAAGGAACTGAACAGAGATTACAATTGAAACGAGCAGTTGATCAGCTTCGTGCTGTTTGCTTTAGTGTTGATGGAGACATCGGACAACTGGGGAACCGTTATATTATCCTTACACCTAAAAATGTCAAAATATACCGTGACTCATCTTCGGGAGAGGAGCTAGGCGAAGATAATTCGAGTACGACCTGAGCGGGACACAGCCAATGAGAAAGGTTTGTATTCGAGTCAAGCGGCGTTTTGGGGAAGAATTAAGAAGACTATTGATAGAAATTGGATTTCTAGACTCGGAATTCCCCATTACCCAAGAAGATGAGCATCTTTTATTTCCATTGCGCAGGAAAATTGGCAAGACACAAATCGCTGAACTTGAGCAGAAGATTACTCAATTAACTCTAGTTGAAAGGGATTTGAATCCAGTTGAACAGAAAATAAAGGACCTAACAACTGCGCTAAAAGACCATATTCCTTCCCGGTATCTAGAGTTGTTACCCCATTCCCTCGACATTATTGGGAATATTGCTATTATCGAATTATCCGATGAACTTCAACCCTACTCACAAAAGCTTGGTGAAGCAATCATGATTGTTAATCACCATATCACAACGGTTTATGCCAAGGCAGGTAGTGTTGCTGGAGAATATCGCCTTCGCCCATTGAGTCTCATTGCTGGTGAACCAAGTACTAAAACATTACATACTGAATATGGAATCAGAATTGCCATAGATGTTGCCAAGACCTATTTTAGCCCACGTCTTAGTACAGAACACAATCGGGTAGCCAACCTTGTCCAATCAGGAGAAGTAATACTGGACATGTTCACTGGTGTGGGACCCTTTGCATTATTGGCTGCGAAGCACCGCAAAGTCTCAGTCTATGCAATTGACATCAATCCACATGCAATAAGATGCTTAAAGAGGAGTATGAAAATCAACCAATTGAAAGGAAAAATCATACCAATTATCGGTGATTGCCGCAAAGTTATCCAAGACCAGCTACATCAACGCGTGGATCGAATTATCATGAATCTTCCACATGAGGCTTTGACATACCTTGATGTCGCCGCAGCCTCCATTAAGCCAGAAGGAGGAATGATTCATTTCTACAGTATTGTATCAAAGAGGAACCCATTAGACGATATCTGCAAACGTGTTGTGACTGAACTTGCCCAAAATGGACGACCTGCAAGCATTATACAGCATCGTTATGTTCGTCCTTCAGCTCCTCACGAATTTCAGGTAGTTCTAGACCTAAGAATTGCAGGTGCTGAGACTTCGATGACCACCTGAAGGACAGAGTTAGGATCTTGGAGGAACTTGATTAATCCTCTATTCAAATCTCTTGCCGCTTTGTCGCACCGGATTGCAATGGTGCGAGAATCAACATACGAGCTTTTCCGCCAGACAAGCGACTTGTCTGAAGAAAGATATATCTCTGATGACCCAAAACCCCTAACTTCGTCACTAAGTCCACCAGCTGAAAGGCGAGTAACCACCTGACTGTTTGGAAGTATCAGTGAATCAATAATTTTTTCACGGATAGTGCTCGCTGACTGATTTGCCCTGATGCCTATAATACAATCTCCACGAAGAGTCAAGTCAGGCTCCATAGTAATTTCTAGAGTTGATTTATGGGTTCCCAATACATTTGGATGCCCATGGGCAGTAAAGATAACTTTCCCCAAGAATTTTGAATGCATGGAATCAATATTAGTAATAAGGATACTAATAGTTTGAACGCTAGTGTAGAATTCAATGCGTATCAACTCGTCGAGTGTGATAATACGCCAACTGAATTGTCATCTAAACTGGAAAGGGAGAAGGAAGCGACACTGAAGTATCTTCTCGCCTCAAAAACAGTGTCAGACAAGGAAACAATTCGAGCCTATAGGGCAGTGCCCCGTGAAGAATTTGTTCCGAATCATCTACGCAGGGATGCGTATATCGACACTCCACTCCCAATTGGTGAAGGGCAGACAATTTCTGCAATCCACATGTGCCTCATCTATCTTGAACTTCTCAATCTGAAAGAAGGGCTAAAGGTTTTGGAGGTTGGTGGAGGGTCAGGCTATCATGCAGCTTTGTGTGCAGAAATTGTATCACCAACGGGAAAGCCAAAAACAGGACATGTTTACACAATCGAACGGTTACCCAAACTTGTGGAATTTGCAAAGCACAACTTGGAAAGAGCAGGATACAGTGACAGAGTGACCGTAATTCTCGGAGATGGAACACTGGGATATCCACCAAAAGCCCCCTTCGACCGAATAATGGTGGCGGCTGCATCACCAAAAACCCCCCAATCTCTGATTGACCAAATGGTAGAAGGAGGTTCCATGCTCATTCCAATAGGTCATAATCACTATTGGCAAGATTTGATATTAGTAGAAAAAAAATCAAAGGACAAAGTGGAAACTCGAAAACTGATGGCTGTTGCATTCGTTCCACTCATCGGAGAAGAGGGTTGGAACCTACGAACCTGACTCAGGGGGCTTGCGTAGTTTGGCTATGAAGTAGCCGGGCAAATTGTGGCGGTCAGGATAGAAGCGTTGCACCCCTTGCATTATTGGTAAGACACCGCCAATTCCACCATCGCCAAGGTACGGAGTTTGAGGTTCAAGTTTGAAGTCCTTAGAATCAATGAGATACTGAATATTATGCTCATTTTCCTCAACGGTTAGCGTGCATGTGGAGTAAACAAGAATGCCTCCGGGTCGTAATGTCTCGATTGCTGAATCAAGTATCATTCTCTGGTAGGAAGCAGTGCTACGTATTCTAGAAAATGTTGTCAAATCAAAGAGCTTGGGACGGACCCCCAAAGCTGTGCAAGGAGGGTCCACAATGATACGGTCAGCACTAATATCAGGATATTTTGCACAGAACTCATTTGCCCTTCCTGTAAAAGTTTCCACACCGGTTACACCCAGCTGCTTTGCCTCTGCCTCCAACCTTGATAAACGACCTTGAGATCGATCAACGGCAAAAATCCTACATTGATTTTTTGTCAACTGCGCAACGTGTGTGGTTTTCCCACCAGGAGCAGCGCAGAAGTCAATAATCGTTTCACCAGGTTTAGGACCGAGAATGGGTGCTACTAACATTGCAGGTAATGATTGTGAGTAGAAAAGACCTGCTTTGCTTGCGGCAAGATTGGCAAGGCTAGGTAGTGCATAGAAGGGGTGTGTCACTCTCACGAATATGCCTGTTTTCTGTGCCTGTAATTCTGCACTGTTCCCTGCTCCAATACCACTACCCACAATGTGACCACAGGGATTCACAATGGTAACTGGGTCACCTTCATTGAAATTAACTGAGCGAACAACTCCAGGGCGATAGAGATGGCTACCAAGTAATACATTCTCGCTACTAGGCTTATCTGCTACAACGATTTTGTTGTGATGGGGTACAGGCGGACCTTGTTTTATGGGGATGGCAATAGCACCAAGGGTGGGTTCATAGATGTGAGCTTGCACTCCATCTTCTGCAAGCATTGTAATGAGTTCCTCGTTCGTAGTGCGGAGCGTGTTAGTTCGAAGGTAGAAATATGGTCCTGGCTGACGAAGTGCTGATAATAGAGATACGGTTCTTTTCTTGCCGAATAGAGTAACTAAGTATTCCTGTAACTCAGCACAAACCCTAGCCGAATCAGGTGGATAAGTGATTGAATCTAGCACACTATATCAGCTCAAAGGAGAGTTATGAATCCTGTTTGAATAATATTTCATTATAGATAGAAAGTACCGTCAGCCACTAGCTTAACTTTACCTGACACAAGGACTCGTTCTATTTCCTCGTTCCAAATAACTTCAGCGACCAATTGGCTTGGTCTCTTTATCTCATAGCCCTGCTCGATGATAATGCGTGTTCCTCTAGTTTTCTTTTCCAAGACTTTGTAATATTCTAAGTACGCTGCTAAAGGACCTGCGGCACTTCCAGTGGCAGGGTCTTCTAAAACACCCACATCAGGAGCAAACATCCTTGCGTGAACATTCGATCCGTCATTCACGGTTTGAGTGCAGAAGATTAGTATTTTTCCTGATGGTTGACCCTGAAGCATTTGAAGAATCAGTGAAGAAACAGGGACAGCTGACTGCACAGCTTTAATCGAGTTCAATGGCACAATAAGAAAAGGAGTACCAGTTTGTACAAACTGCATTGGATAATTCATATTAATTTCAGTTTTAGATAGACCAATGGTTTTAGCGACAGCACCTCCATCCTTCCACTCGTTGAGGAATCTTGGCTTTGGTTGCAACATTCTGATGATATCCTCTGAAACAAATTCAACGGGAATAGCTCCAACGCCAAGCTCCAATATAGCTGCTTTAGCTTTTGATTCAATCAAGCCTTTTTGTTTTAGAACATAGGTAGTTCCCAGGGTCGGATGACCAGCAAAGGGAATTTCGTTGAAAGGTGTAAAAATTCGAACCTTCGCAGTACAATCTTTCATTTTTGATGGATTAATGAAGGTTGTCTCCGAGAAGTTCATCTCACGGGCAACCCCTTGCATCTCAGCACCACTAAGCTTCGAGTTGGCTTCCACATTCCAAAATGTCGCCAGCTGGTTTCCTCCAAAGGTATATCGTGTATCAACGAATACACTTGTCTGAACATATGGAAGACTTGTCATAATTTACCCCAAAGAATGAAAACCTCTAGTTATTGAAAAAAATACCTTATCAGCATCATTAATGAGAAATATTCAACCACTTGATTCCCGCTTTTTTAGCCGCGTAGCCCACTTCTCTTAGCCAGTCACCATAAACTATCAACCAGTGAAAACCCTTCATTTCCTGTAAAAGTCTCTCCCAGTCACCTTCAATCGAAATGTCTACTTGTGAGCGACAGATTTGGAGTCTTGGATTACCAAGGACTCTTCCTCTGAATCCTATCCATTCCTTCCCACTAAAAGCAGGATCAATTACAGTGACTGCTTGACCCTTCTGCATCTGAACTTGAGGGGCAGCACCATAATCAGATTCATAGTGGGTTGTAATTTCTGTAGGTTCAGCATCAAAACCATTCATTCGTCGAGGTGCAGTACAGTGAGCAACTGTGACCTCACCCTTGTGAGGAAAAGTGGGGTCAGCCAAGAAAACTGGCTTTCCTGAAATATGGCGTAGAAGGATTCCAGCAGGTATCGCTACGAAATCTGACTCACAAAAAGCAATGTATCCGGAATCATTGAAGACACTTAGGGGTAGACATGCGGTTGTTTCAGATATTGGTATGATCGTGGACATACATTCGCCAATTGTTAGGATCTTGGCGTCAAATTCTTGCAGATACTCGTTTAGAACGCCCTTAAGTAGAAACGAATTAACCACAAAGTCCTTTTTTGTTGTGAGCTTGACTTTGACATCTTTAAGATATTTATCCGCCTCGTTCCTAGCTTTTTGCAAAGCAGTTTCATTAGCCCTTACCTCTTTGATTCGCTTCTCCAAACTTCGATAAGTAACAACTTCCACTTTTAGGTTCCAGATGTCTGCTGCCCTCTGCACAGCTTTATTCCCGATGCCCCAGCCTCCTGGGGCGCCTATCGAAACAACCTTTGAACCCTTCGTTGACTTAATCGCAGATAGGGATCTTAATCGCCAAAGGAGCTCATCGTAATCGTCTATAACTACATCTTCAACGTCGACAGGTTGGACGATTTCATCATAAGTGTTTTTTCGCAAGAATCTGGGATGCAGTATTTCATACCAAAGATAGACTGGACCAGAGTTCTTCCTTAAAAAGAACAAGATGGGTTTTCCATGGGATAGTATTGCTTCTAGTGGTTCCTTCGTAGCTGGTTCTTGTGCACCTGCCGCAAAAGCTAGAATTGCATCTGCATCAACCTTGAGATTGCGAATTTCTTCAGCAGAACTTGTTTTGTATACTGATTGAAATGCAAGAGAGAAGTCAGCTCTTTTCTTTAACTTTTCAAGTTCCACTTCAATGGTTTTGGCTTCTCTATCGGCATCAGCTGCAGATTGGATTCCGCCCCAGGGTCTCCAGCTTATCTTTTCCTTTCGCTCATATTCTCCGTAAACAAGAACGGGCTTAACTTCAAAGGCAGCCAATCTCTTCACCATTCACTCCGTAAAATGATACCCGCCCTTTATACTCTACCTCACTACCTCGATATTATGATGTAGAGTAAAAATAATGAGCATTAAGACAATAATCATGCTCGATGAAGCCAGTAGCAAATAACACATCCAGCCAAATCGACGATAGTAAATATGAAGGTCTCAGTTCTGAAGAAGCCCAACATAGGATTGCGCAATACGGCTATAATGAAGTCGTCGAAAAAAAGACAAGAGGAGTGATCCGCTTTGCACGAAAATTTTGGGGCATCACTCCATGCATGCTTGAAATAACAATTTTACTAGAGCTTATCCTTAGCAAAATATTGGAAGTTTATGTCATATTCGCCCTCCTTATTGCCAATGCGCTAATTGGCTTTTTCCAAGAGAATAGGGCAAACACTGCTTTGGAGCAGCTAAAAGAGAAGCTCCAAGTTAATGCCCGCGTAAAACGTAACGGCCAGTGGTGCATCATTTCTGCCAAAGATTTAGTTCCAGAGGATATTGTACGAATTAGGATAGGTGACTTTGTACCTGCAGACATAAGATTAGTTGCTGGCATACTGGAAGTTGACCAATCAGCCGTGACAGGAGAATCCCTTACAGTCGAAAAAGTAGCTGGGGATCAACTTTTTTCAGGATCAATCATTCGAGGGGGAGAAGCAACGGGCATTATTTCGTTTACAGGAGCACAGACCTCTTTCGGACGAACCGTTGAACTCGTTCGAATCGCCCAACCAAAATTGCACATGAATAGTGTAGTATCTAAAATTGTAAGATGGTTACTTTTTCTTACAGGTATGATGATC
>JABXGU010000768.1 GCA_016550415.1 archaeon
AACAATTTTTGGTTTCGTTAATGTTATTTCTATTGTTGCTGCATTATTTATGGGTTTTGGGTAGATTTGGAGTGCCACTATTTCGGATTGGATGCCTGAATTGTTGGACTCATGGATTCCCAGACTGTCGATCCAAGCCATTGCAGCACGCACCACTGTATCGTCGCCCTGCGCCGCATCTTCCTGTGTTAACCATATTGGAAAGTCTACATCGAAACCACGGTGAGTTAGGAAATATGTAGTATCGGACGCTAAACACGCCTCGGCACATGCATAGTGAGTATTCCAATCAGTATGAATATCCAATGGCGTTGGTGCGTCAAACGCAGTATTGGTTGATTTACCAAACGTCTTCACCATTGGGTGAAAGGTCATTCGGAATGCCACCTGGTCACAAGAGCTAACCGCGCCCGGACCTGTAAGGACGGCGATTGGTTTGGAATACCAAGCTACGCCATTACCAGGTATGATGTATACGCCTGACGGTACTGTCACATACATCGCAAAATGGTCATTAGGGTCGCTCCGCATTGTAAAACAAATGGTCTCAACCGAATCGCGGAAAAGAAGTTGCAATCCTTTATTGCTCAAGAACATATTGCCACCCATATTAAAACGGAAATCTATGATTAAACCTTTAACAGTTGGATCGTTGATTAAATTATACACTGCCTCATAAAATTCATTCTCAGCATCATACCACCACAGCCATCCGTAGATATACCCAATTTGAGTTCCGCTGACAATTCCATAACTAACCGCTTGACTGTCACTTAAATCGGGCATCGGCACACCCGGAATATCCACTTGTTCTGTACAATACAGACTCATGCTTTGTCCTGCGAGAGCAGACGTCGCTAAGTGCATTGTGTCTCCTGTGGAATATTTAACAACATCAATGGTGTCAAAGAGATGCCAGTTCAAGCCAGCACTCATTAAGAGAGAGTGTGTTAGTGTGCTCTCTGAACTTCCCCAACAGCCAAATCTGTGGTAAGGAAGCTGTGCCTCCATCAACTCTTTGTACAGAATTTTCCACGGGATTCCATCGTATCCCAACACGATATCACCGCGTTGCAGTGTCAAAGGATGCTCAGGGACCACGCTATATACCAACAGTGAACTATCTGGAAGTGGTGTCAGTCCTGCTCCGAAATGGCCATTATCCAACCATGCGCCTATGGCAAACAATGGAACACCCGGTGACAGAGAGGTACTCCAATTGACCCACCCATCTTCTGCTACAGTATGTGCTTCCATTAGTGCTAATGAAAGATAGTTCATGATTGCAGCAAACCTACCTCGGCTGACGGTGTCCTCAATCTCCGCACGATAGACCATTCGTAAAGAATCCCAATTGACGATCAGATTGTTGAAACAGGCAAAATTGGAATCGAGTGTTGACCAAAATTGATCAAAGATCTGCAGTTTTGTTTCGGTCGGCAATCCTGGTCCCCACACAGAATCAATAATGGGTTGCCAGTCTCTGCTATTATAGTGCCCCGGTAGCTTTTTTATGTGGGTTGGTTTGAATGTATCTCGATATTGGTTATCATGGAGTATAATAGGCTCTTGATCCAGCAAAGATATGTCATGCGTTTCCCCGTATCCCATATGTGTGAAAGAGAACAATGTGGCCCAGATAATATATAATAATAGTAATACATAATGATTTCTTCGTTCCATAAAGGTGTCCTTGTTACAAAAACGTTTTTCCCTCATTACTCTCGAAAAGATTTTCTTAGTATATGATAGGCGTTTCAAAGCAATTTGTCAA
>JABXGU010000769.1 GCA_016550415.1 archaeon
AGGAGTTCCAACCCTGTATGCATCACTTCTTCAACGTGACGACCTTGATCAATATGACCTCAAATCCATGACTGCCTGTCTTTCAGGAGCAGCTCCTCTCCCAATGGCAGTTGCAAAAGCCTTCGAAAAAATTGCTGGAGCCAACCTCGTGGAAGGTTATGGTCTGACGGAAGCCAGCCCAGTGACTCATGCGAATCCCATCCAACAGAACCCTCCCTTCGACAAGAAACGAGAAGGATCCGTAGGAGTTCCAATGTCCAGTACTCTCGCAAAAATCATTGACCTAGATACAGGCGAAGACCTCCCCCCAGGACAAGAAGGTGAACTTGTCATCAAAGGACCCCAAATCATGAAAGGTTACTGGAACAAACCTGAAGAAACAGCCAAACAACTAAGCAAAGATGGATGGCTCCGTACAGGTGATATTGCCAAAATGGATGAAGATGGATATTTCTATATCGTTGACAGAGCCAAACAAATGATTGACCGTGCAGGCTTCAAAGTCTGGCCACGTGACGTCGAAGAAGTTCTCTTCGAACACCCCAAAATCGCTGAAGCTGCAGTCTTTGGCATCCCAGACGAGCAACGCGGTGAAACTGTCATGGCCGTCGTCGTCCTCAAACAAGGCGAAGAAGCCACTCCAGACGAAAGAATCGAATACACAAAAGACAAACTTGCATACTACAAACGACCCCAATTCGTCGAATTCCGTGATGAACTACCAAAATCAATGGTGGGCAAAGTTCTCCGCCGTGTACTCCAAGAAGAGCAACTGGAGAAGATAGGCAAAAAGTCTATTGTGGATCGGAAATAAGCCAATCTAAGTTAAATCACACAAAGCATCCGACACTACCTTTCAGCTTAGTCTGCAATTCAAGATATATCTGATTACAGGTAGATTCACTCGGTACCAAATTGTACTACTCTGTAGATTGATTTGAATTTGCAGAACACCAAGATTCAAGGTAACATCATAGCAGTCTTTGTATAGGTTCATTTTTATGCTCCACTTTTATCCTTCATCAATCGGTGAAGTGCTTTCTTTACTTCCGGAGATGCCCTAAGAGTTCCATAGAGCCGTATTGAGGCAACTGATTCATCAATATGCTCGGGTGTAACATCATCAGAAATGCGAAGCATTCCAATGACATTTATTTTCAACATCTTTCCTTGCTTCATGGCCTGCTCAAATGCCCTTTTGTTCATACTAAACACGCCTACTCCACCAACTGACCTCTCTGACGATTCCTCAATTGGTTCTTCTTCAAAAGGTGCTGTAGCCAGCGCCATTTGTTTTGATATGAAATTCTGATGTCCATCTAGCTGTGTGCGAATGGCAGCCCGTATTAGTTCTGTTCGGCTGGGATAGAAGCCAGCTTCAACAAGGATGTCAATGCGGGCAAGATCCATGGGAGGCAAGTTGATGGTGAGCTTCTCCATTTTCGGTTCCGTGTACATTGGTGTTCAATTCCTGCGTAAGGGATGTTTTAGAACATCCCTAAGGATGTTTTTAGGATGTTCACACTTATAAATTTATTTATTTTAAGCCAAGACTTCTCAAAGAAAGGCCCCAGAGCCCAACCAGTTAGTATACAAAAATATTAGGTTTCGATAAACATAGTATGAAATCATCCAACCTCAGGTGAAACCCATGTCAGATACAGACGATTCACGCAGGTATTCAATTATTGTAGAACGAGTAGAAAATTACGAGTTTCGTGTCCGTTTTGATAATCCCGAATTCGGTAAATGGACGTTAGACGAGCCCGCTCCATTGGGCAACAATAAGGGACCCAACGCGACAAGAGCTCTGGCTGCAGCTATCGGGAATTGTCTTTCTGCAAGCCTGATGTTCTGCTTACAGCGTAGCAAGCTAGTTGTGGATTCCATTCGATCCGAGGTGATACCAACGGTTGCACGGAATGAAGAGGGGCGGTGGCGGATTCAACATCTTGATGTCAAGGTATACGTCAAGATGACAGAAGATGAACCAAAGCGGTTTCAACGGTGTGTTGAAATCTTTGAGAATTACTGTATAGTGACATCATCCGTAAGACAGGGGATTCCGGTAGATGTTGAAATCCTACAAGAGAGCTGAGTTTTTAGTCGACTTTTTCAGATATTGAGCTAAACATTTATGAAATATCTTCGGATGAGGGAGTATCGGAAGGGTTATACTCTTAGCTTCCATTTTCTAAATAGGAAGAGTTCATGGAGATTGATACCTGATGTCTAAGGATCCAAAAGCAGCTCCGGCAGCAACACCCGCAGCATCTGGTGGAATTGAAGCTGAATTGAAAAAAATCATTTCAT
>JABXGU010000085.1 GCA_016550415.1 archaeon
CGTCATGTCTACAATACTAGGGGTCGGGAATGGTATGGAACTAGCTTCAAGCCAGTTTTGGATAAAATTGCCATTGCAGCTCTCCTTATTACCCTCGTTGTTCTTTTCTCCTTTCAAGGGCAGGTGATACTTACACAGCCATTGAATGTGCTTTGGATTAGTAGTGTCCTACTTTTGAACTATGCAATTATGTTTACCTCAGTCTTTCTCATTGGCTACAAAATCAATTTTACCTATGAACAGACTGTTACGACAACCATAATCGCTAGTAGTTCCCACTTCGAGATTGCTATCGCTACTGCTATCCTCCTCTTTGGTCCAGGATCAGCTGCAGCCTTTGCCACAGTTATTGGTGTTCTCTGGGAAGTCCCCCTCATGGTCACTTTCATTAAACTCGCTCTAAAGCTTCGTCCCAAATTATGGGGATAGAAGAATAATTAGCAAGGAGACTTCAGCAGGAACCTAAAAACAAAAAGAAGCATATCTTGACAAATGTGACACAAAATGTGTCCTTGAGTCTTTTATTCGCGTAACAGATCTAGTACAGTAGTTGTTAATTGACTAACACGTTTTTTGTTTGCCTGATAGTGATTATATCGTCCTTTCCTGCGTCGCTGTAGAAGCCCCACACGGGCGAGAATATTCAAATGATGCGAAATTGCGGGTTGACTCAAATCCACGATGTTGACTAATTTGCAGACACAGACTTCCTTGTCACCGATGGTTGCGAGTAGTTTCAGGCGTTGTGGATGAGCTAATGCTTGTGCAATTTCCACTGCATCCATTATTTGTTGTTTTCCAGTTCTAGTTTCTAATTGGACTAAACGATGGGAGAGTCTTTCCCTATCTTCACCTGATTCCGCATCACATTGTTCAGCCATATCTGTTACACGTCTCCTAGATTCCTGTTATTGCAGCCATATATTCACGTATTTAAATAAGTCTTTTTGGATACGTTAGCGTATGAGGAAAATCACATCTATTAAGCCTGAAGAAGATGCAGTGGGTCAGGAGATATTGGCGTACTACCAGGGCCGAGAAGCTCTTGAGATATGGGAAAGGGATGATGGTTATATCATTGCTTCTTCCACTGAACCAAAAATATACTTTTCAGAATATGAAGATTGGTCGCTTCATCAAAAGAAAGCAATGGAGTTCGTAAAGGGCAGGGTTTTGGATATAGGCTGTGGAGCCGGTAGACATTCACTATACTTACAGAAGAAAGGATTTGACGTTCTCGGAATTGACTGCTCTCCTCTCGCAATAAAAGTCTGCAAATTAAGAGGAGTAAAGAGAGCAAAAGTCATGTCAATTGAAGAAGTAATTCTCACATCTAGCTCGTTTGATACAATTCTAATGTTGGGGAACAACTTTAGCGTGTTTAACAATTTCGAAAAGGCGAAAAAGCTGCTTAAGAAGTTACAGCTAATAACTTCGAGAAATGCTCTAATCATAGCTGAAACTCGTGACCCATACAAGACAAATGATCCCGTATATTTGGAATATTATAAGCTTAACAAAAGAAAGGGAAGAATGAGCGGACAATTAAAATGTAGAGTAAGATTTAGAAAATTTGCTACTAGATGGTTTGACTGGCTAATGGTGTCAAAAGAAGAAATGAAAGAGATTTTGAATGGAACAGGATGGAAGATTAGGGAATTCATAGATTCGGAAGATGCACAATATGTAGCCATCATTGAAAAAATAGCTTAGGAGACTTGCGCCTATTCTAATTTTATACCTTTGTTGCTAATTCGATTGTGGTAGCGATTGTAACTTGGCATATTCTTGTTATGAATTCGAAGTCGAGTGTGTCTATAGTGTCTGAGGGTCTGTGGTAGTATTTGGTTCGGAATTCTGCTGAGTCGGTGGAAAAAAGGGCAGGTATTCCTGCCCGCCAGAATGGTGCGTGATCGGCGCGGAGGAGGTCTCCCATTATTTGGGCTACTTGTTCGTAGCTAAAGGCTCCTTGTAAACAGGCATAGGGAAGGTTAATGCTTTCTCGTTGAGCGTTTTTGCAGAAGGTGTTGGTTAGTTCAGCGGAGTTTTGATCGCCAATGATGATGAGGAAATCGCCGATGGAGAGATCTTCTTTTACTCCGTGGGTTTTGAATAATGATGGTGAAATCATTTTGGGTATTCGTTGGGAGTATTCCTCTTTTGAAATGTAACCGATTGTGTCGTGGCAGAGAACTCCTTTAACTTGCTTCTTGTTTCGGAGGGCTTCATCAACCCAGTAGCTGCTTCCAACGAGTCCAGTTTTTCCTGGCAAATTTGTGACTGCTAAGTCTTGGTAGAGTTTTTCAAGTTCTCGAAGATATTCCAAGACCTCTTTACTGAGTTCCTTTTCTATTTGTGCAGTTGCTTGTGCTATGGCTTTTACTGGGGGTGTGCCTGAAGAGGTAAGTTCCCATGTCTTCCTTGTATGCTCGCCTAGTAATTTGCTCAAGTGCCAGGAGGCATACCGGTTTTTTTCATCTTTGATTCCATATTTGTGCTGGAGTGCTTTGATCTGCAGTTGCCTAACAGGATTTCCTTCTTCTAGGGTGAAGCTAATGAACCGGGCATTACCTGCCCATCCTGCCTCCTGTAGAACTCGTGCAGATTCTAGCATTACTGCGATAGCGGAGGCATTATCGTCTGCACCAGGTGAAATCTCAACTGTGTCATGGTGGGCTATAATGAGTAGTTCAGGTTTTGATCCATCGCCGATGAATCCTTCTATATTTCGGAAGCTTTGGTTGATGCCTTCTAACTTGAATTCCTGGATGTTTGTATTTAGCCCGTATTGTTGGAATTCATTCAGGATGTACTCTTCAGCTTTTTCAAGGGCTTCTGGTGTTTTGAGTGGATGCCTGACTCCTTCGAGAGCTAATATATGGGTGTAGAGTTTTTCCACATCAACTGATTTGATGATTCTTTCGATATCCAATGTATCACGCTTCCGTGATGTGTGGATTCCTATTTTGTAGCTTGTAATGGGTCTGTGTCAACAAGTTTCCATACGAGAGCGATACTGATGGCGACGAATAGTGCGGCTATTGGACCCCATATTAGTAGCCCGAGGGAATAGGTGTTGGGTGGTACGATGGGGAGGATTAGGAGAAAACCGACGAGCATTGTTCCCATTATTTGCACGATGTTTATTGGAAAGTTGATGAAGCCCTCGTAGCCTCCAGCCCTACCCTCTGAGGTGCGACTTTCATCTTCATCAATGATGTCAGCTGTGATTGGATTGGGGAGGAGATACCATCCTGAGACTCCAGCAGCAATTAAGCCAATGAAGAGTGTTCCCTGGACTATTGATGGAATCGTTGCAAGGATTGGTTGACCAATGATAAGGGTAAATGGCAGAATGATAGTGAGCACTGTCAGGGACATCAGTAATGGTGCCCGTTTTCCGCCCTTCCTTTTGCTCATCCACATCCATACGAAGTAGAAGGCAAAGGTGGCAAACATCAGGATAAGACCTATTATTATGAATTGTAGATCGATGAGTCCGAGTACGTCTTCAGCATAGAAGAGAACGAGTCTACCTAGCATTGTGGTGGGGATACCCATTGCGCATTGAAGGACTAAATAGAACCGGTAGTTTTGGTTGCTGAAGATGTGTTGAAATCCCATACGCAAGCCGGGTTGTGGTACAAAGGCTTGCTTCTTTTCCTTGAGTGAAATGAAGACAGGAACGAAACAGAAAACTGCAATCACGCCAAGCCATGAAATCATGATAAAGACCAGTTCTTGGCCAATGCTGAGGAGCATGGGTAATGCGAAGCCTCCAATGGTCCCTACGATTTGTCCCATTAGCCAGAATCCATTCTGATAAGTTGAAACTGCGACCCGTTCTTCTGGTTCTGTGATTTCAGGCATCCAAGCTTGGTAAGGTGTCATAAGGAGTGCATAAAAGAAGTTGAAAATAGCCATGGCACCAATCATGTAAATTAGTAGTCCTAGTTGGTTGCCAGGTGAGATGAACCAATTCGGCACAAATGCAAGGGCACAGCTTATTGCCAGACTGGGTGCCCCGAAGATGAAGAAGATTTTCCTGCGACCCCAGCGATTGGTCCAGGTTATGTCGCTAAAATATCCGATTAGGGGTCCTGAAATGGCAATAATGAGTTTGCCAAGTGAAAAACCGATTGCAGAGAAGATGGGGTTTAAACCGAATCGGTCAATGTATATCCAGAATGCTGCCAAATCAATGAAGGAAAGGAGTACTTGGCTGCCAAAGCGACCCATCCCGTAATAGACTCGCTGTCTTCGTTTTAGCATATAATCAACTTCGCTGGAGTGAATCTTTTCTTATATTCTGTTGATTATCACTTAAATGATTAAGCTAAAAATTGAAAAGTAACTTTTTACATCATTAGGTAAAGGAAGCAATTTTTTAAGCAGGTATAGAAACTTAACAGTGTGAATTTAGAATTGGTGAGATAAATGAGTTCCCCTAGACATGTTATGGAAATAGCTAGAACAAAAGTCATTACAGCACACCCTGATGATTCCTTATCAGCCATAGCAAAGAGTATGGTGGATCACTGGATTAGTAGTGTAGTTGTTGTGGAAAAAGGAAAACCAGTAGGGATTGTGACTGATGGTATTATATTCAGGTTAATTGCTAAAGGACGTAATCCTTTGAAACTTTCAGCCAAGGATGTTATGGCGCAACCAGTTCAAACAATCCATGGCAACATCAGCTTGGAGGATGCAGAGTGCATATTTCTTGAATCAAAGGTTAGCAGATTAGTCATAGTTGATGATAAAGGGCAGCTAAAAGGCATAATCAGCAAAAAAGACGTAGACCGATTTGGAGCTTACGTTCTAGCAGAAAAAATTTGTCAGCATAGACACGACAAACACATTTAATGTTTTGTCAGATGCCTTAAGAAAATAGGCTCTACACATAAGCCATACAAAGAAGCAATTGGAACAGACTGTGGCTAATAGCTTCAAAACTTGCATGCAGACCCAGTTTTCATAGGAGGAATCTATGCTCCAAGCCAAGCATCAATCATGCCGCCAAATACTGAGACCACTGCAAACCAAATTGCCAAGCTTAGGAAAATTTTCAGAATTGGGTTTATCTTCTCTTGGGCTCTTAATGTTCCCAAGATAATTTCCGATATGACACACAGTACTGATGAAACAATTGCTGACAGGAAGACGGCGTAAACACTACTAAATGCAAATACGACCCAGAATACTAGCAGTAGTATTCCCATGATTAGGGTGCACCATGCTGCAGGTGAACCGACGAAATCTCCAACAGCATCAATGCCGGCCAGTGAAAGCAGAATTATGAGGATAAGCCCAAAAATCCATGCAAGGGTGTAGCTAGCGATTGTTGATCCAAGAAATGATATTAATCCCGTGCTGTATAATGGAAGCAGAATTTCTGGTGGAAGCATGAGCAGCCCGAATCTTAGTCCATATAGGACTACATAGATGAGGAGAGCCGTTCCCACTTCCCAGAATTTATCTCCACGTAGATATTCTTGTTTTTCAGCATCGTAGAACCAGAGAAGAACTAGACTGACGAAAAAGCTTGAGAACCAGGCGAGAAGGGCTTTCAATGCAGTCGGATTGTTAAGAATACCTGTGGTTTCATGGATAAAATCGGTGTATGGATCGTAGATTTGTCCGTCCGCCCCATAGTAGGCATAGAGATAGCCATTGTCTATTGTGATATAGACTAGGTCAAGTTGACTGTCACCATTGATGTCTGGAGTTGCAAGCGCAGATATAGCATAGTCGATTGTTCCTTCTTGCCCAAAAGGAAACAAATCAGGATATGTGACATAATTGGGATCAAAGGGCTCGATTACGACTTCGTTAGCACTATACTCGTAAACAGTGGTTCCTGCAGGTAAGGCAGCCACATCAGATTGGATAATAACAGCAGGACGTGAGATATAGCTGTCTAGGCCCTGCCATTTTGTTGCATGGGAATATGCTAGCTCATCTAGCCCATCAGAGTCAAAATCAGCAGCCACTAATCCAATATTGAAGAATGCTGAAGACCGTAACACCATTGCATATGTGAAATTTGCTAAGGCGGTTCCATTGCTCTGAAAGATTATGACAGCGTTATATGGGCTATCTGTATCTGAGGTGGCGCCAATAGCAAGGTCCAAAAACGAGTCGTTGTTGAAGTGACCCTTAGCTAGCGACGTGATCCATCTATCACCTGGCAGAGAACTGACACCAGCTCGCACCTTAGGGTTAAGATGAGTACCATTATTCCAGCCTATTATCAATAGTCCTTCTCCATCGGTGCCAATGGCTAAATCTTCGAATCCATCCCCGTTGAAGTCTCCACCCAGCATATCTGTAATCCAAGACTGGCTACTATTGAATAGCAGCTCTGGAGCCCCAAAGGTAGTCCCCAAGTTCAAGCAACCATAAACTGAACCAGTAGTGCTGGTCCCAAAGCAGACATCATTATGAGTATCGTCATCTAAATCAAGTATGGCACCAGAGGAAACTCCAGACATTAATCCAAAGGCTATAGGCTCTAAAAGTCCAGAGGGGGTCAACTCAGAAAAATACAGTCCAGAGGTTCCATTGGTTTCACGGCTTGCCATCACCACTCCAGGGTTACCATTTACAAGATTTTCTCCTGCGCCCATCCAAGCGATTGGATTATTCAGTGATGGAAAAATATCGGTGGGTGCCGCTAGCCCAGCAGAACTTCCAAACGCAAGCATTACACCTGATTCAGTTGCCATTAGCACGTCTTCAAAACCATCATCGTTTACATCCAATGGTACAATATTGTAGACATTGCTTCTGCTGGTCTCATATCGGATTGGTAGAAAAGAATCTGTGAGCTGAGAAAGAGCAATAGATTGGTCGATAAGTGAGAAGGAAAAAGCAAATACTAGAGGGATGATGATAATCGCTATTAATCGTGTTCTATTCATTACGAATCGAACCCCTACTTCTATTCATTACGAACTGGTCCCTTAGCCATAACCTCAGAAGGAGGAATATTAGTACGAAACTGATGATAGTCACAACAAGGTTGGCAAATGGCAAGGTAAAGGTTACCCGTATTGGGAGTGTTACATTAATGATATTGACTACAGAATGGAAGGCAAATACAGTCCACAGGTTGTCTTGGCTGAGGTAGAAAAGGTAGCCTATGAAGAGACCGAAGCAAAACACGTAGGGAAGTTGTGTCTGTAGGAAGGTTAGAAGCCAGCTTAGACTGAAAACATGTATGTGTTGCATTGAGAAAAGTAATGACGAAAAAAGAATGCCAACCAGATATCCATAATGTGACGTTACCTTGGTTTGGGTATAGCTTCGGAAGGTCATTTCTTCAGCAAACGCACCAAAAATTGAAAATGCTAGGTAAAGACCGAACGCAAGAAAACCCATGGTAACCGCATAGTTCTCATAACCCTTAAGGGAGAAAAGTGGTAAGAATTCGAACCCGCCACCAATCCCGAAGCTGAGTAGAAGCCAAGTTATCTGAAATATGATCCCAAGAAGACCTCCAATGAGAACCCTTGTGGAATTGGTCCACTTGAACACTACTGATAATGTTTTTTGTGCATCCTTCTTCAGGAACATCATTGCTAGAAGCAAAACTATGGCATATGATATAATCAGCATGAGAAAGATAGGTTCCACTGCGGTGAAGAACCACCAAAAGGGGTAACGCAGAATCCAAACTGCATAAATGAGACAAATAAGAACGAGGGGACCAAGGAAGACACGCCAATCACTACTGGAAGTTGACACAAGTCCTGTTTCTGAGTTCATGACCTTGCTACTCCAATTTCAAGAGTAAAGCTTAAGTTGAGATTTAAATCGCTGAAGATTTATTATTATTTAATCCTTTATCATTTCTCCAACTATTTTCCAATCTTGGTGAGTTTCAGGTGGTAGAAAAATTAGTATTTGTATCAATTGTTCACCGACATAAAAACTCTGAAACAAATGTGTTGCTTCTAATTGAAAGCATTCGTAGATTTGGCGGGTCTTTAGCGCACACCCCAATTTGGGTTTTTACTCCTGATAAACCGGAAAAGCTCTCACCAAAACTCACATCCAGATTGAATGAACTAAATGTGACTCTAATTCCGTATAAGACTGAGCTTGCTGTTCGGAAATTTTTCTTTGCCCCTGAAATTAAAGCGCTTGCCCTTGCAGAAGCTCGAGCAATTGAGCAGACTGAACTACTTGCTTGGTCGGATTCGAACACCCTAGTACTTAAGGAACCTTCAAATTGCTTACTCCCCGATGAACAGAGCCTTGGCTATCGTCCGGTCCATCATACGAATATCGGTTCACGATTAGACAAACCTATTGATCCATTCTGGACCGAGGTGTATGGAGCCTGTCACGTTAATCAAAATCATATTTTCCCTATGACAACACATATTGATGCGGCACAGATCCGTCCCTACTTCAATGCAGGTTTTCTTATTACTCGTCCAGAGCGACGGTTGTTCAAGCTCTGGCGGGACACCTTCTTTGATGTTTATCGGGAGCCAGTTTTTCAGGCATTCTACAAACAGAGTCGACAATACTGGGTCTTTATGCATCAGGCAATATTATCCGGTGTCATCCTCGCATCCCATTCAAAAGATGAAATGCAAGAATTGCCTCCTACCTATAATTACCCTCTTCACCTGCTGGCAAAGGATATCTCAAAACATGCACCTACTTCGTTAGAGGGTTTGGTTACCATTCGACATGAAGGGTTTTATAGACATCCAGATTGGTTTAATAGAATGCCTGCGCCCAAGTCCCTTAAGATTTGGATAGCAAAGCAGCTATTCACAATAAAGGAAAAGGGTTTAGGAAATTAGACGAA
>JABXGU010000770.1 GCA_016550415.1 archaeon
AAGCCGCTCCCGAATTGGGAGTAATTCCTCTTCTAACTCAGAGAAGACACTATATTCTTCCAATTTTTGGCGGTCCTCTGAGGTAAGAAGTGGTCGAATAACATCTGTAAGAGCCATGCTTAACCGTTCAGCTTCACGTCGGGATGGAGTGAAAATGAGGGCCTGTCCTTCTTTACGGATAGTAGCACGAACTAGCTGCGCAATTGTCTGTGTTGACTTTTGTGTCAGAAGGATTCGGTAACGAAGTTCAACAGGACGTTTCTCCGAGTAAATAAGGTGACAGCCAAGCCAATCTGCCAGTTCTTCAGGGTTAGCTATTGTGGCACTTAAAGCAACTATTTGGACCTTAGGAAGTCGTTGGCGGAGTCGTACTATTGCACTCTCCAACCTTGGTCCCCTATAAGCTGAACCTAAATTGTGAACCTCATCGATTATGATGGCACCCAGCTGATCTAGCCATGATGGATTTGTTCTCAACAGCCAATCAAATCGTTCATAGGTTAAGATTCCAATATCTGCATTCTCTAGATCATTATGCTCTGCTGAGTAGTCACCAGTCGAGATGTCTATTGTCAAAGGCAAATGCCGGTACTTTGCTTGAAGTCGTAAATACTTCTCATTGGCAAGAGCACGGAGTGGCACCAAAAGTACTGCCTTTTGTCCCGCTAGCGCTTGATGTAGACAAACCAGTTCTCCAATCAAGGTCTTCCCTGAACCACTTGGTGAACAGACCAACAGATTCTTCCCATGAAGCGCTCCAGCTTGTAGTGCCCTACATTGAATTGATCGCAACATGTGGATTCCTTCCCGAAGAAGAACCTCAACAATTTCCTGCCGTATCCCAAATGCGACCTCGTTACTATCAGAAATTAGGACACTGGAATCAGATCTTTTCGATATGGGATTGGTCAGAGGAGGAACCTCCCAGGAATCATAATTATTTGCTAGCGACGGGCGGAATTTGCCTACTTTTTATGCCTTTCCCTCTACTCCAATCCCTCTTCTACCAAAATTTGCGATAAATATTTTATTTAAAAGAAATGCTAGAAATTTACTAGTACAGCTTGAGTAAAACGGAGAACCATTAAGATGATTTCAAGACAGAAATTCGGACGCACAGGACATCAAAGCACACGCGTAATCTTCGGCTCCTATGCAGCGTTTTGATTTCGATGCGGTCATGTTGCCATATAACTATTCGCTGATGCAGAATCTCCGTTATGCAGCTGACTTTAATGAGCTTGTTAAGTTGTGTCGTAAACGTAACGTTGTAATACAAACCACTAAATCCGTTGCACGGCGGTCATGGGGGAACCGTCCAAAGACTTACAATACTTATTTCTATGAACCGGTAGAAAATCAAGACGCCATTGATAAGTCGGTACATTGGTCAATGGCTCTCCCTGGCAGCTTTTTGATCACAGCAGGTGATATTCAGCTTCTGTCCAAGATGCTGGATGCGGCCAATCGTTTTGAGAAGCGACCAAATGAAATCGAAATGAGAACTATTGTTGACGAGTTTGATTTGCAACCGATTTTCAAGTTATGATGTCGTTTAGGGAGAAATCAAACCGAAACGCATATAAATAAACCAAATTCGGGCGACTCAGCGAAGTCCCATGAGACGCTTCGCGCTCATCGTGTTTCTAATCATTGGTCTGCTGTATCCATGGCCAACTGCAATTCATGCACGAACCGAGGTTACAGCAACCGGTATTTCCGTGCATTCTGTTAATTGGTCAAGTCCGGCTGTCCTGCCCCCTCCTGTTCCATCCTCAAAATCTCCATCCTCTTTTGAAGCCGTAGCTTATGTGACCAACATTTCAGATTTGGTGCATTGGCAGCAATTGGTTGCTGGACGCGTGAATGTGACGCGTCAACTGGGTCTTCTCTATTCTCTTTCCAGTTTAGATAGCAGACATCCATTCGTTGAAGGAGGCAATATCAGTCTCCAAATCCTAGTCAACGAATTAACTGCTCTAGGGTTGTCAGTAACAGAGGATTGGTTTCCTATCCTCTGTCAAGTCTGGAACGGGACCCATTACATCCATCAACCCTTCTGGACATGCAATCTCTATGTCTGTCCGTGGGGGGTCAATGCTAGTCATCCAACACTCGTTGTGACCAGCCATGTAGATTCTGCTCGTAATAGTATCTTGGGCTTCACTCCAACAGATGCACCTGGTGCGAACGATAATGCAGCTGGTGTTGCATCAGTATTCGAGGCACTAGCTGCTTTGACCACAATCCAAGGTATCTATTCTGGATGGAATGTTGTTTTTGCCTTCTTAGGCGGCGAAGAAGGAAATGGCACCCTTTCCCTGTGGGGTTCACGTCAACTCATCAACAATGGTTTCACTCAGCTTGGAGTGGACCCCTCCAACGTCTTAGTAATGAATGTTGATGAAATTGGATATTCAGGATTATTCTGGCCAACCCAATTAGCTCTCTACAGATACTCCGGCGAGTCCATTAACTCCTTGTTGGACACAGTAGAAGATGCTTGTACTCTTCTAGGAATTCCCCTACAGGATTCAGGAAATCCTCGTGTTACAAGTGAAGAAGAAGTTCAAAGCTACCTTGCATGGGGTGTCTCTGAATGGACCTTTCACACCAATGGCATCCCATCATTAACCCTCTCCACAGATCAATACCCTGACCCTTACAAACATTCAAACAATGACATAGCTAGTCGTTGTAGTAGCGTAAATCTGAAAAATGCATCCAGATTACTTGCTGCTACAATCATAAGCCTTGCCTACAATATACCTTCTCAGCCTGACAATTATATTGAAGAGTGGATACCTCACCTTGGTTTATCTGCAGTAGTCACAGTAATCGACTACTTGGATGTCACTGAAGACAACTATTCAGCTTACATAGTTGACCCTGCTCTTCACATTGATTATAATCTCGCAAATGATCTTCTACAACGCAACTGTTCAATGCTAGCTTTGGGTCGTGCTGGAGCCTCTCTTATGCACTTGACAACTGGTGGATTCATTGCCGAGAATGGAACACAAACCCTTAACGTGACGGGATACCGTGCATTTCATCCTGCCATTAACAGTCTACAGATATTGACAGGAGATGATGCGAAACCTTTCAAAACCTGTCAAACCGTTTATGCGATAGAGACCAATGAACACCTTTTGGTCTTGGTTGGTAATCATAGCTGGTGTGCTATGGGCTATTACCATAACCCTGCGGTTAATTCACCAATTCTCTATATTGGCGTGGATACACCCATCAGCACTCGTATTTCTGAAATTGGAACAGCAAGTTTGGCGTGGCTTTTAGAGGAAACATCAGAGGGGCTCTGCCTTGGCCTAGATGCTGCAGCACCCCAAGTTGGAGGCTATTCTACACTCTATTTGTTAATGTATGATTTCATTTCATGGACGGGAATTCCCAACCAACCATTACAGGTAGATGTTACTGTATCCCTCATTGGAGCCAACTATAGCACTCATCTCGTGACAAATGAGTCAGGGCTTGCCAGCCTATCTTTATGGCTGCAATCGCCTACACCATTGAATATCACGGTAGAAGCTGGTGTGGATTATACTGCTTCGCTATCATTTTCACCTTTACCTGTTTGCACTGCAATAACTACAATTGTTGATGAGGTGCTTCAAGGTGAAGTCATCTCAGTAGTATGTGAAGTAAACTCCTCATGGACAACAGCTGCATATGTTATATGTCCCTCTCTGCTGATCATGTGGGAACCACTGTTCAGACTAACCTGCTATTGATGTCTGGTCAGAACATCTATACATTCGACTTCTCCATCCTCCCAAATTGCCCTGTTAGAGACCATAACCTAGTCTTGTCAATTACAATGCCTAGTCTTGTTCTTCTTTGGAATCAGCTTCCCTTGCAGGTACTGAACGCCTTCGATTTAGAATTTCAGGATGTTCCTGTAAATGTCACACAACAGGAGTCATTCAAAATTACTGTCAATTGCACAAATTATGGGAGCTATGTTCGCACAT
>JABXGU010000771.1 GCA_016550415.1 archaeon
GATCAAATTGCAGGTCATTGCTATCCGATTTCAAATTAATCAACTAATTATCACTTAATAGCCATTCGAGGTTGAGTATAGTCCTGTTATTGAATTCTCTTTCTTCCTTTACATTTTTCTAGAGGCTGTCTTTAGCATTAACGATTTTAGTCGAAAAATGGACTTATTTTTTTTCTAATATGTCATTTTTCCCTTTATATGTCCTTTCTGTGCCTTATACTTGTTTTTTTACGTTTTCAGCTTTATTTACAGCTTCTTTTCCAGCTTTATATTCAATTCAAGAAAGCATATAACAAAACGGTGATTCTTGTGACTATCAGAAACTTCATAGACAATCATCGAAGGCTAATCGTCGCTAGTATGTTCCTGGTCCTCTTGCTGGTTATCCAAGTTTGCTTAATCCAAGGTGGGATTCTGCTACAGGCAGATCCTGGTGGGAATCCACCCACACCTAGTTGGCCATAGCAAATAAATTAACAGCTAAATTAGATCATCTGGACCAGTCGATATTAGTAGATATTATGCTAACTTCCATCCTCAACAACATCTGCCCACATTGAGCAGTCCCAGAATAGCAGGATTTCTAATTCCCTTTTTCATCTTCAATTCCAAGAATGGTATTAAGAGTGGAAAGTAATTCAGATAGCCGCAAAGGCTTAGTCTTGAAGTCTGTTGCTCCTGCTGCCAATGCCTTTGGCCTGGCCATTAAATCAGCACTGAGAAAGAGAATCAGACATTCTGGGTCTAGCTGTTTTAGTTTCTTTGTGGCAGATATCCCATCCATGCGAGGCATACGCTGATCCATCAACACTAAATCCGGTTTTGGATTCAAATGTGTGTAAGTGTTAACAGCATCAAGTCCATCGAAGGCTGAAGCTATGATGGAATGCCCAACCATCGGTAGAAGCTTATTGTATGTCTGATGTATCATTTGATCATCATCAACGAGAAGTATCGTTGCCATTCTCTATCCCCACGGGTATTTCAATATTGAAATTAGCACCTTGTGTATGGTCACCCTTTACGCGGTCCGAAACCCAAATTTTACCGCCATATCGGTCCACGATTTGCTGTACTAAGACCAGCCCAATTCCCCAGCCATAAACGCCTTGTTCACCTATAAATCGGGTTAAAATCTTATCCTTTTCTTCATTTGTGATTCCTGGACCTCGATCTTTTATCTGAATTCTCAAGAATCCTTTTCTTCTGCTACGTCCTACAAGGACATCAATAATGACCTTCTCTTTTGAATCAAATTTGATAGCATTATGAAGAATATTGAAGAAAACCTCAACAAGTAAACCATCTGCTAGTACGAAGTGTTCTCCTTCTTGAAGCTTCATATTCAATTCAAGCCTTTTATTTGGAAATGAACGTCTTGCGGCTTCAATTGCTGCTGTAAGTGCAAGGTGCAAATCCCTGCTTCCTAAAGTAGGCATGTTTTCTTCAAAACTCTGAAAGCGCTTAACATTATCAATCAGTTGTGCGCTCCGTTCAACCTGCGCTAAAGCTATTTCAACTGCTTCTCGTAACTGGGGGTGAAGGTCTGGATTATAGAGAAGTAGCTCAAGGGATGACATTAACCCTTGATTAATATTAGTAAGGTCATGACCCATAAGATCGACTAGGAATTCTGCTCGATGACGAGCTTCCCGTAAACCTGCTTCTGCCTCCTTCTTTTCTGTTATATCCTCAAGGCTACCTTGATAATATTGTATTGTTCCATCTGGTCTCTTGATGACTCTAGCGCTATCTCTTACCCAAATAATCCTGCCATCTAGTCGACGGAACCTAGCTTCAAAACCATGTACAATACCATTCTGTTTCAACAAGCTTATCTCTTGCTCTCGTGTCTCTTTATCAACGAAGAATTTAGCTGCATTAATGGCAATAAGGTCTTCTCTATTTTTGGCACCTACTAGGTGGACCATTGCAGAATTTACTTCCAAAATTTTCCCATCTGGGCTAGTGCGATAGAGTCCAATAGGGACTGCATTAAAAAGACTTCTATACCGGGCTTCTGACACCTTGAGAGCCTGTTCTCCTTGAGCTTGCTCCTCTTCAATATCTAGAAGGTAGAGTGCATAGGAAATATCTTCTGCCACTTCCCGGAAAAGGGAAATTTCCTCTTCACCAATCATCTCTCTAGGAACTGAGACTGTTAAAATTCCATTAACTCGATCTTGATGAGCGAGCCTAGTTGTCAAAGCACATTTATCATGGAACTGTTTAGCTACAGGGCAATCAGTGCAAGTCTCGGATATCTGAATTATATGAATACCTGCTTTTTTGAAGGCCTTTTTGGTACAATAAGATAATTTGCCCTGTTTCATCTCTTGAACTATATGTTGAAACTCTTCGTCTATGAATGCAGAAGTCGCAGTTTTAAAAGATCCATCTTCATCAACTAATACTATCCACGCATTATAATAACTCCGTTTTTCAACAAGGATGTCACAGGCTTTTTTCAATAGTTTTTCTCGATTCCTCTCCCGTACAATCAATTGGTTCACATTGCGAATGGCTTGTAAGGTGTTGTGAAGATATTGCAGGTGCTCTTCCATTTGCCAACGTTCAGTAATGTCTTGCACCGTACCAATCATCCTTATTGGCTTTCCAGCTTTGTCAAAGGTTACTTCAGCTTTCTCATGGACAACACGCTCGATTCCATCTGGAAGAACAATGCGGTGATCGATACTGTAAGGTTTATTTTCATAAAGGGCTTCATTGACTGAACTCTTTACAAATTCACGATCATCTGGATGCACAGATTCTAAAAACGCGTCATATGTGGCACCAAATTCCTGAGGTTTTAGCCCAAAGATTCTGTAGATTTCATCTGACCATAATAATTCATTGGTGATGATGTTCCAATCCCAATTTCCCATGTTAGCGATACGTTGAGCTTCCGCCAAACTAGCTTCACTTTGTTTCAAACGTTCCGCTGCTGCATTCTGTTCTGTAATGTCTTCACCTGAACTCAATGTACCGATAATATCACCTTTTTCATTTCGAAGAACTGTGTTGTGCCAAGAAATAAGGCGTTCCTCGCCATTCTTTGTGACTACGGGATTTTCATAGTATTCAACCGGTTTGATTTCACCAGTCATGAGCTTTTTGAAGACACTTTTGACTTCTTTTCGGAGGAGTTTTGGAATGCATGTGTCAAACCAGTTCTTTCCTAGGAGTACAGATTCGGTATAGTTGAGAATTTCACAACCCTTTTGATTGATGAGGATAATCTTACCAGAAGTATCTAGAACTACAAACATAAAACCTGCTACATCTAGATACATCTGTGCTTTGTCTCGCTCACTCTTAAGCTCTGCCTTTGCTCGAAGCGAGAATATTCCGTAAGCAAGATCATTTGTTAATTGTTCAAGTAAATAAACTTCTTCTGGGTTAAATGCGTCTGTGGAAGCTGAATAGATTGTAAGTGTTCCAATCGTCTGATTATTGGAGTGTAGTGGTAATGCTATAAGTGATGCATAACCCCTAGCTATTGCTTCTGCGCGCCAAGGAGATAGTGACGGATCTGTAATGATATTTTTGGCAATTTGGGGTTTACCGGTGCGAATTGCAATTCCTACGGGTCCACGACCCCTAGTAGTATCTGCCCAGGTGATATTGAGTGTTTTAAGATAGCCGTTTTCAAAGCCTTTAAAGGCGACAGGGCGAACAGTCTTAGCCGCATCACTCTCTGCATAGCCAACCCATGCGAAACGATAGCCTCCCGTCTCGATGAGTGTTTTACACACTTCTTGAAGAAGAGTTGATTCATCGGTTGCACGCACCAATGTTTCATTGCAAAGAGAAAGCACCCGAAGCGCTCTATTGGTTCTCAACAGTATTTCTTGTGCCTGTTTCCGCTCAGTGATGTCAATACAAATGCCCAACACATCATGCATTTTGCCTTTTTCGGTAATGGGTGTAAGGTGTAATTCGATGATTCTTATCTCGCCATCCTTAGTTTTCCATTCGGTGCCAATATGAGATGATGGCTCACCTTTGAATACGCCTTTAAATGCTCGAATGGCATCTTCTTGTAGGGATTCTGGGATTAAGAGCGTGAAAAAGGATTTACCTAAGACTTCATTGCGGTTATAACCTGTTATTTCCTCACAATATCGATTGAATAATTTGATGTGTCCCTGCTTATCTAATGCCACAATTGGGACAGCAGCAGTCTCAATCAAAGCTTCAAAACGGTGTAACTTTGGCATCCTTTGTTTCAAACGTTTTGGTGATTTTCTAGTTTTGCTTTTTGCATCCGCCATTGGATTCACCATATAGGTGAACTCATTCTATACTGGGTTGGGAAGATAACTTCCCATAAGCCCGCCCTATCTTCCCGCTTTATATGGATTCGAATGATTGCATTTATAGTTTTTTATAAAGGCTACTTATCGGCATATGATTTTTGAAAGTCTTAGAAAGAAAAAATAATGTTTTCATTAAGATAGTAAAAAAACTGTTATTAGAAAAGAAAGAAAAGGGAGCTAGTCGATGCTAAGGACCGAGTTCTTATTCCAGTTTAACTGCACTTTCCGGGCAATTCTCGACACAGCTCTCGCATTCAACGCAATCGTCAGGATTTATCACTTTAGACTTATTGTCTTCTAGTGTAAAGCATTCACTGGGACAGACATCCACACAGGTCCCACATCCAGTGCATTTATCCTTGTCAATAACGGGAGGCATGTTATTCATCTTCACATCTTTTGTAGGTCCTATCATAGCAGTCTGCCATGTTAGGTATGCATCAACAAGGCAGACAAGCATCTTTTAAATTTTACACAGAATCGATGTTTTTCCTTAGAGTAGTTCTTCTGATTGGATTATTAAAAGTAAAAGTAATAAGCTGGATTCCTGAACTCCTATTATTTCCCATCTAACAAATGGTGTGATTCCAAATGACTTCACACAAAAACTCCATCTTTACAAAAGAGGCACCATCACCAGTGGGTCCATATAGTCAGGGCATCCGCGTGGGTAACCTAGTCTTCATTTCAGGTCAAATACCCATCAACCCAGATACCGGCAAACTAATCGAGGGCTCAATGCAAGAACAGACACGGCACTGCATGGATAATATCAAGGCAATCCTTGCTGCTGCTGGTGGGTCACTCAAGGATTTAGTTAGAATCACAATTTATCTCACAAATATGGCAGACTTCTCAGCTGTTAACGAAGTTTATGCCAACTATTTCGATCTAGATCCTCCTGCTCGAACCACCATCCAAGTTGCTGCATTACCAAAAGGTGCAGCCATAGAAATTGATGCGATTGCTTATCTTCCCAGCAGCTAATACATCTGTTTAAACTTAAATCCTCTAACAACACCTTCTACGGTATGAAACGACTACACACCGAACTCTGTGATATCTTCAACATAAAATACCCAATCATCCAGGGTGGCATGGGACCCTACCGAACAGAAGACTTGGCTATTGCTGTATCCAATGCTGGTGCCTTGGGTGTAATTAGTACTATTGGCATGGCTGCTACATTGCTTCCTGAGGCAGCACCAGTAGATGCTAAGCGTCTTTTTGGGGATGATCCGCCACTAGTGCTTTTACAGAAGTCTATTGAAGCGGTAGCTAAGAAGACGCAGGCAATTGATGGTATTTTTGGAGTCAATGTTCCGGTTGCATCTGAGTTTCTTATGGCTTCTGAGATGTTTGTAAAGCAGGTTATTGAGGCTCGGGAAGCAGATTCGGATATTGAGCGGAGACTTAGGGTTCTTATCACCTCTGCTGGGAATCCGAAGCCTTGGGGGAAGGTTAAGGATCATGGGCTTATCTGGGCTCATGTGGTGCCCTCTGTCTATCATGCTAGAAAAACTGAAGATGCAGGAGCAGATATCATCATTGCTTCTGGGCATGAGGGGGGTGCTCATGTATCTTGGGACCCTGTGCATTCTATGGTGTTGGTTCCTGCTGTGGCACGTACGGTGAAGTGTCCTGTTGTCGCTGCAGGAGGATTCTGTGATGGTGCATCGTTGGTCGCAGCATTAAGTCTTGGCGCTGTTGGTATACAGATGGGCACTCGTTTCATTGCCACAAAGGAGAGTGATTTTGAGCCACTTTGGAAGAAGGCGATTGTGGAAAAAGAGGAGCGGCAGACGCTTGTGGCGCGGGGGCTATTTGGCCCAATGCGGTTTATACGGAATCAACGGGCAGAGCTGATTGTGAGACAAACTTTGGAGGATGTTCCTCGATTCTATTTGGGAGATCCTGTTGAATCGAACAAGGCTATTTTAAATTTGGAGCAGAAGGGATTCGTCGACCTGTTAGATCAGAAGCCAGATACAGCATTGATGTTTGGTGGTGAAGTTGTGGGTGGCATCCAGGATATTCCCACCGTACAAGAATTGATAGAAGGTATCATGGATGAAGCCATCCAGCTACTTGAAACGCTACCTAATCGATTTCTTGAGAAGTCTTCCTAATCTGGCTAGCTAGGAACATGAAAAATATCGCATGCTAACTTTCTTGGCTTCAACGTTGTTGATGGGAACGTCTATGGGCTTTCATCTTGTCTTTTGGTACAAATCTTCTACAATATGGGCATCTTGCAAAACCTCTGGCAACCATTTGAAGTGTATAATTCCGGCGGCGTATTGTAGATACACGGGTAATGTAATCTGCAAGTGCAAAGATGACAATTGTAATTGGTAGAAGAATCAA
>JABXGU010000772.1 GCA_016550415.1 archaeon
TCAGCCTTATTGCAGCAAAGGTTATAGTTGGTAGAATGTCTGGGAACCTGTCGCTTCTAAGTGATGCAAAAGACAATGAGCTTCATACAAAAGTCTCCATAGGTGTTTTGGTCGGATTGACCTTTGCCATCTTCCACTTATGGTTCGTTGACTCATTAGTTGCCTTATTTATTGCAGCATTAATTTTGGTAGAGGGTCTTAGAACTATGAAAGAACTAATTGCAGCAGGTGAGAACCTTAACATCAATACTATTCGGTTAAGCGCTAGTGCACGATATGAAGACAAGATTACAGACTGGGTTCTCACCAGGCTCACTACAAGTCCTTCAACAGTTAGTCAACTAAATGAAGAATTTCTTGAAGGCTTGACCACTGGTTTCCGATACTTTGATATCCACGCTATTATGGGTCAGATGGACATCGAGGATTTCTTTAATCGCAGCGAAGGAGTCAAAATGAACATTCTCCAGGGACTTCGGAGCGGCGTGATTGCAAAGAGTGGAGACCAGTTATCAATCACGAATAAAGGATTAGCATGGTACTACAAATTCCGAGCACATGAATTCAATAGGATGGCTAGAGAGTTTGAAAAAATAGGGCTGTCATGGTGGACCTATGTAAAACTAGCAATCATCATAATTGCAATAATCTTGCTTATTATTAATGCCGATTTCATTAACACTCTACTATCAAGTATCTAACTCAAAAATAGTGAAAGGGTTAGAACCAGTAGATGTATTTTACCAAGTTCTGTGACGCGCAATTGAAATGAGGGCAGGCATGATCTCACTGGGATTATTAAGCTCCTCACTGAGGAACACACGACCACCTGTAAGGTATGCCATGTAAAAAGCAAGGAATGGTATCAGTTTATCTTCGCGTACACCAATCTCGACAAGATTTGGTACACCAATTTCCTTAGCACGTTTTTGCAATGATTCTAAGATGACATCGTGATGCCGCTTACCTTTGATGCGGAAAAATTCCCGATGCAGATTGACTGTAGCAACAGGAACCTTCGCACTAGCGAGGAGATGACACTGATGCAGAACATCAGCTATTGGCTCAGGTAATCCCAAATCAATACTGTCAGCGGATGCCAATCGAATATTCGGTAGAAAATCACTTAAGACTACAATGAGGGGAACCACACCGAGGTTTCGCCGCCGTTCCCGCTTAATAGTTTCAAGTGCCTGTTTTAGACCCGCAGCCAGTGGCGTGTACCCTGAAATCCGTAGAGTCATTAATTTGGCCAGAAGCCTATTCCAGTTAGCTGTAGGTGCTTGGACTTCAGCAGCACCCCAATCCTTCAAAGCAATTAATCCTACACGATCACGAGTCCCTTCAAAACATGTCTTGAAGGCTATTATTGATTGCTGCAATTTTTCGAAGCTTTTGAGCATAGAAACACTGAGATCGATGACAAAGATGATGGTCAAAGGAGTACTACTACGAAAACGTTTTTCACGGACATCGCTGGATTTGATTTGAACTGCTAGGGGGTAAGAAGAGGATTTGGAGTGTAATGAAGCAGCAGAGATAGTAGCGGGGAGATGGATACTTCGGGGTACACCTCGAGGAAAACCTGCACTAACGAGTCCACCACCTTCTACCTGACGTGATATAGCGGAACCAGCACGGCGCCAGATTTGTCGGATAGACCATTTGGGAGCACGCTGTCGTCTGAAAAGTGTTGGATGCAAAAAATCCTCAACATCAAAGAGTGGGCGCCCTTCATCTAAGCGGATTATCGAAGGTAGTGATATTGGTTTTCGTTCACCAGTTTCTCCTGTTACCCGTTGAGTCAATTTGGATTTAGAGGGAGGAGTTGCTGCTGATGTGGGGGGCGATGACGAAGAGCCTTTATGTGTCGCTCGTTTGAACTTACCTGAACCTCCTGGGATACTGTCGCTTTCACTCAATGCAGGTAAAACCGAGCCTGGGCGAGAAGAACGGCGCATCACTCGCTCAAGGAGCGCTAACATTCCATAAGCGATAAAACCGCCAATGGCAAAATTCAATGGTAACAGCAAAGGTACAAGCATTGTTAAAAAAATGCCAATTGTTGCTGCAATTGAAAAGAAGAAGCAAACAAAGCCGGTCCAAGAAAGACGTCCACCAGTTTTTCGACGTGGAGCACGAGCATCATACCGTTCGCCATCATGTGACTCATCTAGCCCATGAAATTTACGAAATTTATCCACTAGCCTCCTGCGTTCTTCCTTTGGACCAGAGTCTCGATCCTTTGCCCTTGGCTCCTCTGTCTTCACTTTTTTTCGAGCCTGAGTCAGAGTCGTCCTAATTGTCTGCGATGTTGGAGGTTCAAGGATACCGCGTTGACGTGTACGGTGACTTAGTGCGAGTGGCGCTACTACTTCAACATCTTCTACAGTTACTTCAGTACGACCGTCCAAGGCAGCGAACGCCATTGCAGCCTTTGCGATGACAATGTCAGGACGCACACCGTCAACCTGCAATTGCGAACAAAGAATAGCGATAACTTGTGTTACCTCATCAGGAACCAGAACTTCAGGCATCAGTTTGCGAGCAGCGATAATTTCATCACGAAGCTTTGCTTCTTCCCCTTCCCATTCACTACAAAGCGCATCAGGGTCTCTTTCAAACGCAATGTTTAGTTGGATGACTGCCACTCTTTCATCGCCAGAGAAGGGTCTTTGGATGGATACATGTAATGGAAACCTGTCGAGTAGCTGGGGACGTAGCTCGCCCTCTTCTGGATTCATTGAACCAATGAAAATGAACCTAGCTGGATGGCTGACTGAAACCCCCTCACGCTCTACAAAATTAACACCCATTGCA
>JABXGU010000086.1 GCA_016550415.1 archaeon
AAACGATATGGTGTTTTAGTTGACCTTGAATCAGTGACATCGGGACTTCGTGCAACAATAGTCGGTCCGCGTGTATTTTTCGGACGCGCTTCATCATTCTGATGGAATATCGCTCAAGTGATAACTGGCTTATTACAAGACTCCATTAGTCTCGGTGTATATTTAGAATCACTCTCGATTGATGTGATCCTTAGAGATCGAAAATATGCGGTGGAGCTGGATTCTGAATCGATTCCCGTTCTTTACCCCCCACTTGCAACGCGGATATCTGAAGCGTTCCTTGATTCAAAGGTTGAAAAGCAATTCTATTGGAGTTGGCACAATAATAAGTTTCGAGGGTGGGATATCATTCGTGAACCTGAAGCGTTCATTTTTGGATCCACACTTATTATTCCAGATTTTGCCCTTGTGCGGGGTGAAGAACGGGTATTAGTCGAAATCATTGGCTATTGGCGAGATGAGTACACCCAAAAGAAATGTTCACAATTAGAACTTTTGAAACAAAAAGGGCTTCAGAATATGATTCTTCTCGTTGACACCAAGCATCGGAAAGCGTTTACTAGCGCTCCATATCCCGTGGTTTTCTATCGATCACGAGCCAACCGGTATGAAATTCCCTATGGTAAAATTTTGAAAGAACTTCCCCCATGAATTTACACGCTGTAGTGATTTATTACCACTCTTTTCCAGTGTGTAAACGGATGCTTTAAATAGAGAAGCAAATACTGGATGCCTCAGCGAGAAACGGATGGGCTGATGCCTTGGAATTTCACCAATCATAACCTACCATTGTTTTTTCTCTTCCCCTAGTTTTATACACTCTGCAGCCCCACAAGTTCTCTACGTACAATACAGGATGGAGGATAGATGAAGTATAGACTCTCCAAAAAAGCTCAACAAATCCTAGACTATCTCAAAACTACAAATCAACCTTCCGATGCCAAATCTATCGCAAAAACTCTCTCTCTCAACGAAACCACGGTACGAAGCCTCCTACTGAGCCTTCATTCACAAAAATTCATTAAAGACTGTGCAACCCAAACGACTCGATTTTACCAGCTTACAGCTGAAGGACAGCACTTTGCCAAAATTGGACTTCCTGAAGTTCGCCTCGTCACAATCCTCTCGAAACTTGGTGGGGAAGCTTCCGTCAAAACCGTCGCGAAAGACAAATTACTGAATGCAACTGAACAACAACTTGCTCTCGGATGGGCTCGTCGAAATAATTGGGTAAGGATATCAAAACGTGAAGGAGAAACTTGGCTACGACTCACACCCACGGCGCTAAAATCAGCAACCAATCATCCACTGCAGCTAGCACTGACTGCAGGTGTAGAAATAGGGACACTAAATGAACATCAACTTGAACTCGACTCTAAAACTTGGAAATCGGTTCAACAAGATTTAGATAAACGTCAACTTGCCGAACTCGTAACCCAACAAACTGTTTCCTACATCATCACTGCTAAAGGCAGTCAAGCACTTGAAAGAGCGGCATTACAAACGGATATGATTCAAGATTTGACTCCGGCGCTCTTGAAATCAGGAAATTGGAAAGACAGGATCTTCCTACCCTACAATCTTGGAGCACCAACTTCGCCTATCTATCCAGGGAAGAAGCATCCTTACATTGAATTCATTGATCGGGTGCGACGAATTCTTATCGGCTTAGGATTTCAAGAAGCCCAAGGTCCTCTTGTTGAACTCGAATTTTGGAATAATGACGCAC